>JBAXYW010000019.1:0-19118 GCA_041670605.1 Lentisphaeria bacterium | reverse complement strand
GGGGAGCGGGCTTAAGCCCGCCGGGGCTACGCAGGCTTAAGCCTGAACTACAAACGTACGCATCCGACGAACGTACCTGTCCCGAAATGACCTCCTAGCACAGAGTGGAATCTTTAGGGAGCGGAGGAATGGGCTGAACGGCGCGAGCTTAAGTTGCTTAGAGCATTTCTTCCAAAAAAACAAGAAACTGGTTAACATGTAGTAGTGTAACCCTGTTTTGAACCACGCCGAAAATTAATGTAAAAATGCGTTTTAAAAAGTGAGAAATGTAGGTTTCAACATAACGGCGTAGCTGTTTTCCCTTTCATCATTAGGTTCTATCCTGATTGGCTTGTTCCAGCTTCGCCCACAGTCCAGACTGCGACGAGTTTCGACATGTTGCCCTTCGGGCACCCTCATGGCCGTTGCTGGCCGTTAAGCAACACAACCAAGCACCGTCTCATCCGTTTTCAACAGATAGGGCTGATCGATATAGTCAGCCTTTGCGATCAAGCGGCCATTCTGACGTTTGCGCCAATCAAAAGTAAATTTTTCTGTCTGCAATTTATTTTTTTCTCCAAACAAACTTATGGCAAAATTATTTACAATGCCCTTATTCTTAATTTTAATACTTTTTATATTGATTACAATGCCATATTTCGGACAATTACAACACAATCAGGATATTATGCAATGTTTTTTCCCAAAGCCAAGGAAACCGTTTACTGTATTTTACGATTAATTGCAATACTCGCAAGTTGGAAACAACACTTTATTGAGGTGAAGAGAAAACCATATAATGGGGTTTGTTTCAGCCTCTTTGCCGGTAAATGACGGTGGCATTCCATAGGAAGTGTAGAACTGGCGGGTAAAATAGCTAAAATTCTGAAATCCGCAATTGAGGGCGATGGTTTTTATCGGTTTATTGCTGTTAAGCAATTGCTCTGCCGCTTCTCGCATTCGCTCTCGGATTATGAATTTATTGATTGAGATACCATATTTGCGAAAAAAAATCCGGTTTAAGTACCATTGGCTTAGATTACAAATAGTTGCCAGGGAAGCCAACGAATGATGATTATCCAAATTGTTGGCAATGAAATTTTCAATGACGGTAATCACTTCGCAATCTTGATTTTTTGGAGCTTGTTCCTGAAAGAACTCCGGCAAATTATGACGAATCAGCGACAGCAGAAATTGTTGCAATAATACCAAAAGCATTGCATCGGAAAGAACGGCAGCCCGGTTGTCCAATTCCTGAATGATGGCAAACAAGGTCTGCTGAACCGGCAGTGGCGCCTGCAGAAGATAATTCTGACGCTGTAGTTGGTAATGCAACTTTCGTGCCCTTTCTTCCGAGTTGGCATGCAAGTCAATAATTAACCCGAGACAAACAGCATTCGCTGAGAATGTCTGCCGCTGATGTTTTGTGCCATTCGGAATCAAAACATATTCATGGCGCCTGCAGGTCAACAAATTTTTTGAAGTACCAATGGTATATTTCATATCCTGAGAAAAGACGACTCCCAGCTCAAAATATTTATGCATATGCCAACCGGTATTGATCAAATTCTGATCCAGCGTGAAGTGTGCCATCAGCAATGAAATGGCAAAATCGCCCGCTTGAAAACTTACCTTGTTATGCAAGGCGGCCATCAAACGTCGATTGTAATGCAGGCAATCCATAGTTCTTTTCCTTATTCGTGACCTTGGTATTTGCTTGAATACGAATGCAGGAAAGGTGCGTCTGTCTGGAGTTGTCGTGATGCTGTTATTTATCCCATGCAGTATTGCCGAAGACTCTCTGGGAGAAAAAGACGGAGTGATCGCCCAATTCAGTCAGTGTTTTGCAGACGACCTGGAGTCGTTCGAAATAATCCGGCAGGAATTGCGGGTAATTTGGGAACGCGTATTGTTCGTGGAAGACTGCTTCTATCATATCACTGTTATTGTCTCTAGCTTCTTCGACTTGAATTTTGTTGACGATTTCCTCTTGGGTATCGATATTGCAGCAGAAAAAAGTATGTGAGAAGAAGAGGTCATGATCGAGGTCATAGAAACAGCGTCGTGCCTGCATATGGTCAAGACTTTTACGCCGCGTTCCCGGAACAGGGAAAGCAGTTCCAGGAATCGCATGACCCAATGTACATTGGAATAACAAAAAACCTCGATTTTTCCTCAATTCGAGGCGTCGGAGTTGTCTGATCCCGTCTGTTTTTTCAGCGGATGATGACGAATTTCCAGCCCATGAGTTTTGCCCAGTCTCGGAGGATTCCGGCATTGCCGTCATAGCTAAGAGCCAGGTGATGGGTTCCGCCGGCTTCACTGTATGCGGCCAGAAAATCTCCGATGGAAGTGGTATGGGGTGTAAACCAGCCGCTATTTTTTCGCGTGCTTCCGCCGCTTGGTGCTTTAAAATCCACAGTTGCCGCCAACAGAGTGAACTGATTATTGGGGCCCGGGGCGAGATTGGTCAGCAAGGCTTGTCCGCTTTTGAAACAGCCAGTTGCCAACACCGGGTTTCCGGTATCGCTGTAACGGTAGGGCATTTCGTGCAGGCAGGGTCTGTCGCTACATAAAGCCGTATTGATTTCACCCATATGACTGGTGAATATGCGATTTCCACTCCAGTCCGGGCAGAACATTTCCATAAATGAGGTTCCCGGAAAAACTCTGGCCAGGCAGCGGTTGACTGCTGCCGTCAGGATATCGCCTTCTCCAGCATAGCCCAAGCCGCGCGCCATGGCTTTTGAACATTCCAGAAAGGGAACCGTTTCCCAGCCCTGGCTGCGGGTGATGCCCGGGAAACAGACCGTGAAAGCTTCGAGTTTTTCCTGTTCCAGCCAGTGCCGCAGTTTCAGCGAAGCGCGCAGGGTTCGCCGATGCGCTTCCGGGTCAAGTTCCGGTACCGGAACAAAGGCCTTTAGGTCGGCGGCTCTTTCCGCCTCGACTTCTTCCGCTGAAGGTTCGGCCTGATCGGACCAGGGAACCACAATCCTATTGAAGGTGCCTTCCGGAATCTGAAAATCTCCCATGCCGGCAAAGTCACCGCCGGCATTGCCGACACGCATATGAGTAATTTTCCAGGCCATGCCGGCGGCATGTAATTGCCGGGTGATGCGATCCAGCAGATCAGAATTTTGCCAGTGCCCGGCAGAAATCAGAAATGGTTTATGCAGGCGCAGCAGCAGATTACAGAAATCCTGCACCCCATGAATGCCGTGGTTCGCCATGATTTCGTCGCCATTGGCGTCGGAGAAAAGGGCATCCGGGGTGGTATCCATCACCACGACCGGCAACGGGCTTGCAGCAATCAAATCGGCGGATTCCAGGGACGGAGAATAAGCCAGATGCAATGTCGCTAAAGCTTCACAGCCGGCATCCTCCATCGCTTTCAGTGCCGCCTGAAACTCCGCCCGTACCCGGCAGAGCGGGATACTGACGACCTCAAAGCCGCGTTTACGCAGTTCCTCAGCCATGCGGTCAGCAAAGCGTTGTGCGGGGTCATGATACTGCGGACAGACTTGATCATAGAGCTCGAGATAAAAGGGCAGCAGACCGATCTTCATGTTTGGCAATGCTCCTGAAAAGGTTGACGGCATTATGATAAAGGACATTCTCCAGCGATTTTTCCGGTGTGGCTTCCAGTATAGCGCGCAACTGTTCATAGAAAAAGGTGGTGAACTGTACTGCGTGCTCCGTATCCCGGATGGAGGTACCCACATCGTAATCCTCTCCCATCAAATAAACATACTGGTGATTGACCTCGACGGATTTTCCATGTAGCAGTGCAATTGGAGCATCACTGCCGAACAACATGCGCTCCGCCGGAAAATGATCAAAGGCATATTTCAGCACATCGACATGGTTGACCATGGCCGTATCAAAATATGCATTGCCGCAGCCAGCCAGCTCGTCCAGGTTGCTTTCCAGGATATTGCGCAGGTAAAATGCCCGCCCGATATGGGCAAAAATGAAGGAGATGCGTGGATAACGCTGGCAAAGCGCCAGCATCTGATGCTGATTCAAGGGATCGGCAAAACGCCCGGAACGCGGAATATGCAGGGTCACCGCCAGACCGGCAGCATTCAGCAGCTCCAGCTGAGAATCGGTCAGCAGATCAAACACCTCCACTTCCGAGGCGCTTTTGCGGTAATGCGCCGCGGCATAATTCAGATAGGGTTTGACGCCAACCGCAGCCGAGGAGGCAAGCCGTTGCGCAAGCAGTTCGGCTGGATCGGCAGGTGAAACCAGCACACTGGCGAATTCCTCAGCAGCGGATACTGCCGGGACTTTGCCGCGGTCGGCCGCATCATGCGGAAAGCCGAAACAAAGCATGCCGACGGACTGTCCGGGCAGTAATTCCTGCATCGCCTGCCGCCACAGCGACAACGGAAACTCTCCGCCAAAACGGTTGCCGACAGCTCTTGTCGCAAACTGAAAATCCGGAGGGAAGGCGTTTTTTTCCCAGATATGCACATGGGCATCAAAGAGTTTGGCCGGCAGCCGCGCCGCGAATTCCTGCTGGTAAATACTCCGGTCTGCTTCGCTAAGAATGGTCATATGCTTTCTCCTGCTGCCAGCATGGCTGCCCCGACCGCACCGGCATAACTGCGATAAGATGATACTTCAACTGGGAAATGCAATGCTTCCTCCAGCAGCCGCGGCCAGGCCTGACCCTCGGCAGGTCCGCCGCTCATAACCAGACGGCGCGGACGGCGTGTGCCCAACTTGGCAACAAAACGGGCAATCACCGACTGCATCAACGCCCGTGCCGGAGTGCCGCTTTCAAGTGCTTCGGCATTGAACTGCTCGTAACGCGACGACTCGGCTCCATAGCGCCCCAGAACAAAATCTTCAATTTCCACACCGACGCCGGCCAGGGAAAACATCGCCCCCCAACAGCCGCCAGCCGCGGACTGAAAGGGATCGCACAATTCGTCTTGCGGAATATCGCTGCGGCGTTCCACCGGGTAAAATCCGACCCAGCTGGTTCCGCAGCTGATCAGCATTTCATCTGGACGAGTCACTTTCTCGGCACGTGCACCTGCCGGATGATCAAAACTGCCGGCGGTAAGGCGCGTTTGCGTTGTCAGATTCCCGACGGCAAATTCAGCATTAAGGGTACCGATGCGGCTGCCCGACTTCAGCAGCTCCGGAAGCTGTGTTTCTTTGATGCCATAGTGGCTAAGATAAGGCTGATGCCAGCAGCAATTCTGTTGGTCCTGCAGATAAAACGGGGTCGCGCTGGAGCTGTCCAGCGCGCGCCGTCCGCACAGCTTCCAGCAAAGAAAATCATTATTCATTCCGATGGCTGCATTTCGCAGCAATCCTGGGTGTTCCCGGCGAAACCATTCCAGATGCATCAGCGGAAAAGCCGGAATAGCCGGCCAGCCGGTCACCTCGCGAACACGCCATTCTGCCGGGGGCGTCCAGTCCAGGCGTTTGTCCAGCCAGCTGATGACCGGATACAGCGCCACTGCCTTCGCACTGCACAAAAGCGTATTTCCGGACGCCGCCGCAAAGGCTATTGCGCCGATTTCTGTGTTTGCGGCCTGCGCCAGCTGCCGGATCATGCGCAACACCTGATCCAGAAAATCCTGCGGGCTGATCTCCATACGCCCCGGCTCCGGGCTGCTGAATTTAACCCGTTCGCTGAGGCTGCAGACCACTCCCCTGCGCGGGTGCCAGCACACCCCTTTGATCGCACCGGTTCCCAGGTCGAATCCAAGATTGTGCTTCATGCCTTCTCCTACTCCAAAACGGCCAGTGCACGTTCCATTTTGTCGGCAATGAATTCCAGCAGTTTTTCGGAAGCGATTAGTGGCAGTTTGGTCAGAGCTGCCGGCGGACAGTTGGCCTTATAGGTCTGTACGCTGACATCGATACGGTACTGCTCATTCATCATCCTGCAAAAAGCCACCGCCTGAGCGGTATCATAAAACAGCAGTGTGCCCAGCAGGCCGTCCCCTTCCGCGCGGCGGAGAAGGCGTGGATGTCGCCCAGCCAACTGCCTGAGGAGCTCCTGCCAGCGCCGTCCCAGCATCCGGGTATGGCCGGCGTTGGCTTCGGCAAAGCGGAGGGTGATCAGGTTGGCGAGGCTGGCCAGTTCCTCCTGCCCATTGGTGACCAAAGCACCAAACTGATTCAAGTTATCCATGGCCGCCGTCATCAGAACCCTTGAGGCGGGATACATGCCGCCAGGGAATCCCTTGCCGATCGAAACAAAATCGGGATGACAACCATATTCCTTGAACAGTAAAATTTCCGGCGACCACATGCAGCTTTGAATTTCATCGATAAAAATGGGGATATCCTTGGCCTGACAGAGCTGGTGGCAGGAACGCACCCAGGCTTCATCCAGCCGGATGCCCCCGTAATTCATTAATACCAGTTCATGCATAAAACCCGCCACACGGCTGCCCCCGCTGTGGTATTTTTCCACCGTCTGGGCAAAGGAATCCGGGTCATTGATCGCTACCGGCACGACCTTGAACAGGCTCGCCGCAGTCATCTTTTCATACAACTCCGGCCACATGCCACGCAACATCTGCGTCATCATCGTGGTACCATGATAATTGGCCTCAAGACCGCCCTTGTAATCCCCAATCACCAGAAATACCGGCGTCTTTCCACCATAAACCGGCTCCGGAAAACTTTCCTGCAGCCGATAAAAGCGAGCCAGCATCATCTTAAAGGCCGCCTCACAGGCCAGACTGCCGGTCTCCAGATTGATCACCCGGTTGAGTACATGCGGCTGCTGCGAAACCAGTACCGCATCCAGTTCAGCTTGCTGCTCCGGAGCAAGCCCGTTGGCTACCCGCACCAGCTCGCGTTCCAGCAGCCGGGTGATATGCCCACGGGTGTTGTTATGGGTAATATTCGTTATGCCAATCGCCGCCGCATGTTGCAACAACTGGTACCCTGGGAAAGCATGTCCGAGACTGGCCTGATAATGTTCACTCTTACCGATGATCGCCAGGCAGCCATCCTCAACAAGACGGTAAAATCCAAGACCCGACAACGGCGCATTCTGACGCTGCAAAGCCGCCTCAAACGCCTTGGTGCCCGCACCGGAAGCACTGTTCGTAAATGCCTCCAGCATGCGCCCACCCGCACAAACAAGCAAATCATCGAGACGATCTGCCAAGGACTCGGGATAAAAATCGACCGGGCAATCCGCCAGACGCCGCAACTCCGCAAAATCCCCCAGCCCCAATGCCGCCGAAGCTTGACAGACATGCTCAGCATAGTCCGCCCCGACAAGTTCACTCAATGACAAACGAATATTCCTAAACATGGCATAACCCCCATAACGAAAAAAATAGTTCGGACAGATCTTAAAAAAATACGCAAAATTTAACATATCACCTTAGAATGATCATTTCAAGCATTTTTGAAAAAATCATCTTCCACTCGTTGTTTTTTTGCGGTAATCTACTAGGATTTTGGGAAGATATGTCGGATCATTCGGACGGGTCGAATCCTCTGGAATAAAGCAGAACAGCCTCATTTTTTGATCGAAACAAAAATTTTATCATGAAATTGCTTGTTTTTCTCTTGACAATGTTTTTTTCCGATTTATTGTTAAGTTATATGCCTTCATCTGGCATGATTGTTTTAATGACGGAGGGTTGAATGGCAGGCAAGTTTGAACGTACGCAAGGAAAGATCCTGCAGTTATTGCGTTCTCACGGGCACTTGCATGTTGTTCGTGCGGCTGCGGCGTTGGGCATATCTGAGGCTACAGTACGTCGCCATTTAACGATTTTGGAACAGCAGGGTCTTTTGTTGCGGGTTCATGGCGGCTGTCGTTTGCCGGTTTCTGGAGATGCTTCCACCTATCTGTTTCAGCAGGAGGCGGCCAGCCGGGTCTGCGAAAAGTGTACCATTGGAGAAGCTGCGGCAAGATTGTTCACGGACTGCGACCGCCTCTTTTTCGATTCTGGGACGACCGTCCTGGAATGTGGTCACAGCCTGTGCACGCGTCTGAAGGCAGCTGCACTCCGCGATGTGCATGTGGTCACCAATTCTCTGGCTTTTGGCGCTTCACTGGCGCAGCATTGCCCGGTCGTTCTGACTGGCGGCAACATTCGTCCCGGACGCATGGATCTGGCCGGCATGGTCACTCTGCAGCATCTCGAACGCTACCATTACAGCAAAGCCGTTCTGGGAGCGGACGGCATTGCCGAGGACGGCACTCTCACCACCACCGACGAAGAAACGTCCCTGCTGGCGACGGCGGCGGTGGCTCGCAGTCAAACGGTGCTGATTCTGGCTGACAGCAGCAAACTGGGACGGCGTTCCTTTGTACCCTACAGCACTCTGCAGGGTGAATCGTTCACGCTGATCACAGACAACGCAGCCGACCCGAAAATCCTCGAAAATCTCAAAAAACGCGGCATCAAGATCATTCTCGCGCCACCAGCAAAAACACCCTGACCCCAGGCTTTTTACTGCCATAAAGCCTGTCCATAGCATCCAATATTGTTTATTTTTTGTCCATCGTCCATTTCAGGAGAAGTCATGGGAATTCGTCTGGGTTTGGTTGGTTTAGGTTCGTTCGGAAGTCAGTTTGCAAAGCTTTTCAAGGCACATCCCGGCGTTGACCGGATTGCCCTGTGCGATTGTGAAGCCGAAAAAGTGAACAAGTTTTTGCACGATCCGTTTATGGCTGACAAAATCAATGAGAAGGACTGTTATGCGACGCTCGATGAGATCTGCCGTGCGGATCTGGACGCTCTGGTGATCATCACACAGCCTTGGCTGCATGCACCACAATGCCTGCAGGTTCTGGAAGCTGGCAAGCATGTCTACAGCGCAGTGCCACTGATCAGTCTGCCGGATGACGAGGAGACCCTGGACTGGTGCGGAAAACTGATCGAAGCGGTACAGCGCACAGGAAAGCAATACATGCTTGGAGAAACGACCATTTACCGTCCCCAGACGATGTTCTGCCGGCGCATAGCCGCCGCCGGCGCCTTTGGGGAATATGTGTACGCTGAGGGCGAATATGTCCATGATGTCGACGGCGGTATCAACGGCGGCAGCAACCTCAGAGATGTAAATAAGCACCGCACCCAGGGAATGGTCGGCAGTCAGCACGCCGCCCTGATGAGCCGCTATGAGCAGCGCGGGGCCAAAGGCAGCCCGATGAGTTATCCGACACATTCGATTGCCGGGCCGATCAACGTCATGCAGACACGTGCCCTGAAAGTCAGCGCTTATGGCACACCCAATAACAACCACGATCCCTTCTTCAAAAACGATGATTTTTCCAACGTCTCCGCCCTTTTTAAACTGGCCAATGGAGCCAGTCTGCGCATTGGCGAGTATCGCGAAATCGGAGCGACCAGCTTCGACCGGGATGAAGCAGAAATCTTCCGGATTTTTGGAAAAAACGGGAGTTTTTCACGGGATGTCTGGCAGACCAACCAGCGTACTGCTCCCGGCACAGCCAAGCCGATCATGGAAGATCAGCCCAATCCCGACACTCCGCAGTGGCCCTGGGCCGGCTTCAAGCGCCTGACGACTTCCGAAATGCGCGATCCCCTGCCCCCGGAAGTCCAGCAGGCCTTCAAAGCGGTCTGCAATCCCAATGCCAATCCCCATGATGATTTTCAGCCCACCGGCCATGGCGGCAGTCATCCCTATCTTGTCCATGAATTTGTCTGCTCCGTGCTGGAAAATCGCAGTTCCGCCATCCCGGTTGGAGAATCCGTTCATTATATGGCCATGGGCGTGGCCGCACACCGCTCCGCGCAACGCGACGGCGAAATCGTTAACGTACCCGCCTTTGAATGACAACTCCAATGTTCCAGGAGCGGAACCAATGTCTCCGAACACCAACGGAAAAGAAGGCTATAAATGGCGTTGCAGATTAAACTAAAAAGCAAAGGATTCACTATGAACCGGAAAGTTTTATTTCTCCCAAGCATCTGTTTTTGAAGCACGTCGTTAAAATTGCTTATTTTCAGAATAAGCGTGGTTCAAAACAAGGTTACATTTTATATCTCATCCTGTCCAGTGGCGACGGTTTGCTGCATTTTATTTTTCGGCGGTGCAGCGGTCTGGAGTTGTCGCGATGCTTATTTATCCCAGGCGGTATTGCCGAAGACTCCCTGGGAGAAGAAGACGGGTTGATAGCCCAGTTCGGTCAGGGTTTGGCAGGCGGCTCGGAGTCGTTCAAAATAATCCGGCAGGAATTGCGGGTAATTGGGGAAAGCGTATTGTTCGTGGGAGACTGCTTCCATGATATCACTGGTATTGTCTCTGGCTTCTTCGGCCTGAATTTTGCTGATAATTTCCTCCTGTGTATCGATATTGCAGCAGAAGAAAGTACGTGAGAGGAAGAGCTCATGATCGGGGTCATAGAAGCAGCGTCGTGTCTGCATATGGCGGGCGACATCTTGCTCATAGAAGAAGCCGATATCACAGGTAGCGCCTCCGACTTCCACGATTTCGCCTTCCACGATAATCCGGTTGGAAAGGAAACCGCCGCTGGTCAAGACTTTTGTGCCGCGTTCCCGGAGCACAGAAAACAAATCCGGGGGCAGCATGGCCCAATGCACATTGGTCGGGGCAAGGAAGCTTTCTTCACCGGCAAAGCGGCAGATTTCTGCCTTCACCAGATCATAATCGGCCGCCAGCCGGGCAGCGGTGGCATGCTGATAAGGGCGATCCGGAAATTCCGAATATGCGTGGAAAGACAGTTTGAGCCAGTCGGAATTCGCCCGAAATTCCTCCCGATACTGCTCCGGAAACTTTTTCATTTCAAAGGGATGATGGTCATTACGGTAGAAACATTTGAGGATGAATTTCGTGCCAAATTCGTCGTGCAGTTTTTGCAAATTCTTCAAATAAAAATGCTGCATCAGAGATTTTGGCCTTTCCCGGGCGATTTCATCTAAGAAAAAAACATTATCATCGATCCGCATGGCATAGCGTTTGAACGATTGTTTATCCCAGACCAAAGTGATACGCTGTTGAAAATCGCCGAATTTATTATGCGCGGCAACCGTCAATAAATTGATTTTTTCCGTCAGTTGAACCGGAGCCGAGAAATAGCGATCCCGCCGGAAAACTGGCAGTCCATTCACTGTGACAAGGGATTGCGGATCGGCGATGCCTTCCAGTTTGATTTCCAGAGCCTCAGAGGTTTCCTGCCCATAATGACAATTCAAAATCTCCCCATTACGATGTGAAGTGATTTCCAACATTTTTTTTCTCCTTTAGAAATACCGAATGGAATGCGGATTATTTTTGCTCATTTTCCGGATCAAAACGATTTTTCTCGTAAGCGTCGATTTCGGCTTCAAGCGAAGCGAGTTCCTGCGGGGTGACCGACGTATTGAGTTTTGCCAGGGCGAGCAATTCCCGTCCGGTACGGCTGTGGGATTTTTCCAGTCCGAGTCGTTTTCCCCAGTGTTTTGCCAAGGCTTTGTACGATTTGGCCAGCTGTTTTTGTTGATTGCTGAGTTGCACCAGTTCGGTGGGGCGGCGTTTGCTTCGATAGCGCAGATATGCGAAGCTGGTGAGCAGCAGCAGAGCAATGCCGATAGGGTTCCAAAGCAGAAGCCAGAGCAATTTCAGCAAGGCGAGGACGGCGGACGCCATCAGGCCGCGGTGCACATCAGCCAGCAACTGATCGAATATTTGCCGGAGGCGATCCGTGAGAGACTCCATCCGACCCCAACTGTTTTCGAAATTGCGGAGCCCATCCGGGGGGGTCGGGTCAAGTTGAATCCATTTTTTTTGCTGGCGGTCGAAGGCTTCCACCCAGGCATGCGCATGACCCAGCCGCGAGACGTAATAGCTGTTACTGGGGTGTTTTTCCATGCAGAGAAATCCGGTGACATAACGTGCCGGGATCCCACATTGCCGAAGCAATAAAACGGCAGCCGAGGCGAATAATTCACAATGTCCTGCTTGGCTTTTCTGGAGAAAATACAGAACGGGTTCCTCCGGATTTTCTTGTAATCTCCGTCGATAAGTCAGCGTTTCGGCTTTGCTCCGGGCACGCAGGTGCCGACGCAGACTGCCTGCACTGGCTCTACCATCGTTTTGCCGAAATTGGATTGTCTCCTGAAAGGAACCCAGACGATAGGTAAAATTCCGGTGAAAATATTGTACCAGATTCCTGCAACGCAGGCGATCCGGCTGCTCCGCATTCAGGGCTGGAATTTCCTGGCGAACCTGCTCCAGAGAAGAAATCAGATTATCGGGCAACTGCAAATAGCGAGTTGTCAGCAAGGGGTTTGTTGGCAGATCAAAGGCCTGCCCGGGCTGCCAATCCTCGCTGGTATAAACGGTATATCCGGCATCGCGTTTCCATTTTGTCGGGACGAGTTGTCCCTCTTGGTCTGCTGCCAAATTATCGGTTACCAGATCAATTCGTGCATATGGCGTTGGCAGCGGGAAGGTATCGCTGTTTAGGGAAGACGAGAAGTAAAGATCAAAGCGGTTTTTGCTGTGTGACTTACGATCTTCACGCAAGTACCGGGTCATGGCCAGGATTCCTTCCGGTTCTTCAGACAGCAACAGCAGGGGGTCATAATTTTCTTGAAGAGTCCAGTGTCCACCGGAATAATAACAGAAAACCCGGGAACGCAGATAGCCCGGCGGAGACGAGGCAATCACACGCAACAAAATCTGCCGTTCTTTTTCCGGATCACCAAAGGGAAATGGGCGATTCAGATCGATGTCTTCGCCAAAAAAAGGCTCTGTTCTGCGTCGGAGATGACGGAGCAGGGAATGCCCCCCGGCAGCGATAAAGGAATGCTCCAAGTTTCGTATTTCTTTTTCATAAACCTGATGCATATATAAAGTCAGACTGATCATGCCAGCCAGCAGCAGCAAGCTGAAAAAGGCCAGACTGCGGGCGATCCAGGGGCTTTTACCGGGTTGTGCTTCCGGTCGGCTGGTCTTGAGCAGGAGCAAGGTTAGTAGGAGTTCCAGGCCGACCATTCCGGCGTAGGCTGGATGATAATTGCTGTTGATCCAGTCGCTTCCCCAGAGAAAACGGACATTGATATAATCGAGACTGTTGACATCTCCGCAGGTACCGAGGACAAAGACGACGGCGCTGATGCAGGTCGCCGCAATCAGGCTGCGGGACTGAAAATAGCAACTGACCAGAGCAATATTCAGCGCGAAGGCACAATAATATTCGGGGCGGAAAAAATAGCTGAAGAAGCCGAGACGTCCGCGTTCCAAAGGGAAAAAATATCCCAGTAATGTTGCCACAAGAATTGCAAAGAGGATGCTGTAGGTCACACTGCGGTCTGTTACCCGTAAGGGGTGGCTCAGCAGGAGCGCCGGCAGCAAAGCGCAGCATACCATGATGGGGATATGCGGCAGATCGGCTAGCAGGCCTAGAAACAAGGCGGCACTGACCAGCATCAGGCCGGCCAGTAGCTTGATCCGGAGTCCGGGGTTTTGGTTTGTCAGCTTGGAATTTGTCACAATTTCAGCACCCGTCCGGCCAAGATGTCGCTGGCCTCCAGAATGGTTGTTCCTTCGGGAGCCGGCCAACCCTGTCCGATCAGCAGCAGTTTGACGATGACACCGCGTTCCCGCAGTTTTTCGACGAAATCCCTGCGTTCCTGGTCGAAACCCAGCAGGATGACAATGGCGTTGCCCAGGCCGCTGATTTCCTCGAGCACTTCTTCTTTGAGTTCGCGGAGGGAGGGATTGGGTTCCGGTTCGATTTCCGAGAGGATATCGAGCAGGGTTTTGAAAGCGGCGACCTGCCTGCCTGCCTGCAGGTGGCGGACGTCTTTTCCGGCCGCAAACAGATCGATCAGACATTCGCCTTTGAGCAGAAATTCCGCAATGGCGGCGGTCAGCGACAAGGCGGCTTCCAATTCGAGCACAGTTCCATCCGGCCACAACATCCCTTTGCCTTTGAAAAAGTTCCAGACATGTTTGAGGCCGCGAAACAGGGATGGACTGCGTTTGGGATGCCTGAGGCAGGTGTCGACGATCAAAGCGGTACGACTTAGATATTCATCCTGGAATTCCCGGACGACCAGGTCGCCGCGCCGGGCGCTGCTGCGCCAATGAATATGGCGCGGATTATCGCCTTCCCGGTAATCCCGGCAGCCATGGAATTCCATCGCTTCACTGACTTTCATAATCCGTTCCAGACCGGATTTTTGCAGTTTCAGACCCTGCGGTAAAATCAGTTCCATTAGATTGTGATAGGCTGGATGCACAAGCAGATAATCAAAGCTTTTATAGATGCTGGAATGCCGGCAGATCGAAAAGGGGAAGCCCGACATGCCGGCAAGCTGACCCAGAAAATATTTGCCTCGCTGTCGTGGCAAATAGGTTCCCTGCAAGGTGGTGGTTTTTTTTGCGCCAAGCATGGCGAGTGCCGGGGCCTTAAGGCAGCGCAGCCAATAGGCTCCCAAGCCGGGGTCCAATTCCAGAGCCAGAGCCGGTAAATTCCGGCGATTTTCCACCTGGTATTCAATCTGAAAACGCTGTCCTGCGCAAACACGATCCGGGAGAACCCGTTTGATTTTCAAGCGTGGCCAGAAGAGGATACCAAGGATGAAGTCCGTTGCCAAAAGAGTGATCATGACCAGGACAAGCCAGCGGACTCTGGCATCCGGGAGCATGGCACTGTGCAAAAAGAAAAGGACTGCTGTCGGCAGCACCAGCAGGGCAGGCAGGCTGAACAGCCGGGTTCCCAAGCCGAGCAGCCACCAGAACGTTGCTAGAGCAGGGGAGCGGTAGCGTCGCCCTCTGGGGCGGCGTGGGTACCCGCGCGGTCCATCAAGATACCAGTTCATCGCGCGCTGGTAAAGACGCATAATTCCCCTGAAGAATGCTATCGGAAAAGAGGATTTGTCATGTTCGGATTGGGCAGGCATCGTGGATGAAATTCCGAAGAAGCGGCTTTCAGCGGGGAACGGCGAGTGTTTTCAAGAGTTCTTGTACGATTGAGGCTCCGGTGGCTCCCGCATATTTCGCCTGATTCTGCAAAATCAAGCGATGCGCCAATACCGGGACAGCGAGTTTTTTGATATCATCGGCGAGCACAAAGTCGCGGTTTTCCAGGAATGCGGCGGCTTGTGCGCAGCGGCTCAAGGTCAGCCCTGCGCGTGGGCTGCCACCCAACGAAATGCGGGGTTCACGGCGGGTAGCGGTAATCAAGCGCAGAATATATTCGGCAATACTCGGATCCATTCGAACAGCGCGAACCTGGCTTTGCAGCTGGACAATCTCACTGCAGCTCAGGATTGGATGTAACTGCTTGGCCGGATCGTTATGCAGACGATCCAGCAGCAGTTTGAGCTCCGCCTGCTCGGCCGGATAGCCCAGAATCAACTGAACTGCGAAGCGATCCAGCTGGGCTTCCGGCAGGGAATAAGTCCCCTGATATTCAACTGGGTTTTCTGTTGCCAGAACCATAAATGGACTGGGCAGATAATAAGTTTCCCCATCGGCTGAAACCTGGCGTTCGCTCATCGCTTCAAGCAACGCGGACTGAGTTCGCGGACTAGCCCGGTTGATCTCATCAGCCAGCACAATGTTAGCAAAAATCGGACCTTTTCGGAAACGCAGCTCGCCATCCTTGGGATTATAGACAGCACTGCCGATGATATCGGTTGGCAACAGATCCGGGGTGAATTGAATGCGCCTGAAACTCGCGTTAAGCGAGCCCGCCAGTGCCTTGGCCAGTGTCGTCTTGCCAACCCCAGGCACATCGTGTAGCAACACACTTCCCTCTGCCGCCAGAGCAATCAGCAACAAGTCAATCACTTCCTCTTTACCGCGAATAATTTCATTGAGGACATTGCGTAACTGTGCGATTTTTTCCCGCATTCATAACTCCCTTCTGTAAACCGTGATTTTCTGTTTAATATAGTTCCCCAAGTGAAAGAGAAAAAGCAGGGACACGGACACACGGACGGACTTGGGATGGACTGATGTCCACAAGCGAAACAGCCTTGCGACTGCCTGGATAATGGCGCGGGCTATGGGAGGCCGGCGTCCCGTCCAATAAAACAGACATTTTCAACTTGTGTAATATAACCTACTTGTATATATGCCTTTACAGCCCGGATGGCCGCACATACATAACCCCGGGGTAAGGACAGCCAAAAAACGAGCGCCCGGGCGCCCCTTCAGAAGCCTTCGAATCCGCCATATACAACTTTTTGTAATTCTCCTTCAAAATAACATTTGCTCAAGGATTGAGCGTTTGCTTGTCGCGCCCTCCAGGCGCTGATTTTGGTGGAGCCGCTCACCCCCGGTTCCCTCGCCCTCCGGGCTTCGGTCACCGGAGGTTATGACTGTTCGGCCCTCCGGGCCGTTTAAATCACAGCAGAACTATATCCTGCAAGATTCCTTGCCTTAACTACTTGCGAAAAATCTTCCGCACCAAGAAACTGGCAGATCGTAGTAAGGACAGGAAAGTGGCGCGAGCTATGGACCGCCGGCGTCCTCGCCGGCATCCCCTTATCGCAGTTCGTTTTCGTCCCAAAAAACGAACACGTCGCGGTTCGTTCTTCGTGGAATTTTCGGCAGATTGCCTTTTGCATGATACAGTAATAGAACGACGAAAAAAAAGGAACACAATGGAAATATCAGATTCAATTCGTTTAATATTGTCTCAGTTAGGTGAGGATCCCGAGCGGGAGGGATTGCGCGACACGCCGAATCGGGTGCAGAAAAGTATGGAATTTCTGACTCGCGGTTACCGGATTAGTCCTGATGATGTGGTCGGCAATGCGATTTTTCATGAGGAAAGCAACCACATGATCATTGTCCGGGATATTGAAGTATACAGCCTCTGCGAACACCATATGCTGCCTTTTTTCGGGCGCTGCCATATTGGCTATATACCCAAGGGGAAGGTTTTTGGCGTCAGCAAACTGGCACGTTTAGTGGACTGTTTTGCCAGCCGCTTGCAGCTGCAGGAACGCCTGACTCAGCAAATCGCCCGTTATATTAAAGATAAAATCAACGCGGAAGGGGTTGGTGTCGTCATGGAATGCCGGCATCTTTGTATGATGATGCGAGGCGTAGAAAAACAGAATTCCTGTATGGTCACGTCTGCCGTATTAGGCAGTTTCCATGAATCCGAAGCGACCCGCAACGAATTTCTTCAACTGCTGCAACGCCCGGTTTTTTGACAAAAATAGTATAAAATATTTCATCCGAGTTGCCATATTTCGGCAGCTTGTCGTAAAAAGCATTCTGGGATTGCTTGCAATACTTGGAATTGTTGTTGCAGTTCCTGTGGTGCGTCTGCAGCGATCAGGCTGTTTTGTGCCCAGGCGAGCAAGTCCAAGTCATTGTGATCATTTCCCAGTGCATAAGTAATTATTGGAGACGGGAGAGTGTTTGACAGCCATTTAGCGGCACTGGCTTTATTTACCCCTGGAGCAAAGATTTCCAGCCAGATACTACTGCCATCCAAGGGAGAAGTGGCACGAATCACGGAAAATTCGCTCAGTTGCGGTAGAATTTTATGATAGCGTGGGTCTTCTGGGGTCAGGATGGCCAGCAGCTGGCTGGCTGTACCCCGCCAGCGGCCTGGTGGCATGGGTTGGCAACAAGCCTGATACAGCCGGATGCGGCGGCAAAAATCCGTATTGCTTTCCGCTTCAGAGGAAAACTGTCGGTATTGGAAGAAATGGTTTTTCGGCAGCGGGGCCTGCACCATGATATCGATTTTTTCGTGTTCCAGGATTTCCAAGGCAGTCTGCACCTGGTTTTCGCTTAATTCTCGCTGCAGCAGAATCTTTTGGCTTGGCCAGTCCATGATGCCGACTCCGGTGGAAAAGATGGCATAATGAAATGGCATATCCGGGGTGATGACTTTGCTCATGGAATAAGGGCTACGGCCACTAGCAAGCACGAGAATAATCCCTTCTGCCCGTAGTTTTTGCAACATGTCGAGGTTATCTTCTGAAAAGCCCTTGCCTCTTGCAATCAGGGTGCCATCCAGATCACAGAATAACAGTTTCATTGGCATCCGCTGTGTTCCTTTCATCAGCAAGAGACGTGTCTACATTGCTTTTTATACGAGATTATTGTTGCTAAGCAAGGCGTTAAATGAATTTAGTTCCAGGCAGGTCAAGCGTGGATTATTCCGAACCAACTGCCGTTCTTTTTCAGTTCCATAACCCCAAAGCGCATAAAACAATTTTACGTTGGCAAGTTTCGCTCGTTCACAGACTCTTTCCAAGGTTTCCAGCCGGTCTTCGACAAAATAAATTTCGTTTTTTCCTTGGCGGAGGAATTGTTCCAGCAATTGTTCCTTGGGGATTTTCCTATCCAATCCCCAAATATTTTCCCTTGGGAATACGATACCCTGCCCCTCCAGCAACAGTTGTACGAAACGTTCCTGTTTGGTGGTAAGGATTACAACGGCATGGCATGGGAGGGCTTTTTGCAAAGCTGTCAGGGTACCTGGGTAAAAGCGATGGCTTTGTAGCCAGCCCTTAAGGTCGTGCCGGATCCAGCAGTCACGGCTGGCGCCAAATTGGTGAATCATGGTCTCCCTATCGAGTTCACTCTTTTGCAGCAACCGTTGGCAATGCTGGGAGAGTTCATCCCGAAAAGCTGACAAGGGTTGTTTTTCCAGAATCATGCGGATCATTAGCACGGCCTGGTATCCGATTTCGAGATAAGGTCGTACTTCGAGGAAGCGTTGAGTAACTTCTTTTGGCACGTAGTCTTCTTTGCAAAGATCCGGCCAGAGTTTGTGTGCGCATTTCCAGGCGCTGGCAGCATTTTCTTCTGCGCTGTCACAAAGTACGCCATCAAAATCAAGTGCGAAAAAAGCCATATTTCAAATCTCCTGACCTGCCGATGTTACTTGCTTTTTGTGCTGCACCATTTTTTTCAGGGCAGCCAATCAGGGGTTTCTGTTTGGAATGGGGATGCGGGGAAGCCTTCGGTATTATAAAGGTTGGCATTTCCAGGATACATAGCCCATGCATAACGTACGCTCAGCGGTTCGGGAACCGCATCAGCGCAAACCAGTACCGTATTTCCGTCAATCCTTGCCTCCGCCCAGTAATAATGCTTATCCTTCCCGGCAATGGCAAAGGAATGCAGCTCTTCACCGCGAGTTAGCAAACCGGATCCGGTATTAGCAAAAAAAAGCCGGATTTTATTTC
>JBAXYW010000018.1:0-19982 GCA_041670605.1 Lentisphaeria bacterium | reverse complement strand
TTGATTCAAATCATGAGAAGCATAGTTGTGAATGACAAACCGTACTCTGAAATCTTTTTTCAAAAATCGCTCGAAAAATCTCTAAAAACGGCTTGACATTGACACATTATCTTCAGTCTGCGTGGCTCCGGCGGGCTTCAGACCGCGCCCCCGTTCCCGAACACCACCGTTTTTCGTCCCCCCCACTCAACTTATAACTTACCACCCTATTCTCCCGGGTCGATATTGACATTTCGGCGTTGAAAGGTCGGAATATCGAAATTCTGTCCGTAATAATTACTTGGCAGTCCACCGGTGAAGATACCGCGCGGTTGATCGCTAAAGACAAACTGCAATTGGTTTGGGTCCTCCTTGCGGGCGCCTTTGCCGGAGACCCGTTTGGGGGGTGGGAATTTTGCAAAGGGGTAGAGGAAGCCAATGCTACTTTCTGCTAGCCAGCGTGCTGCCTGCGGGTAGGCTTCCTCCCGCGTTTTATCCAAAAACAACGCCCCGAATTCCTGACAGGGCAGCAATTGCACTGCTGGAGTGATTTCACGGAGTTGCCGCAGTCCGGTTTCGGCTCGGGAATGCAGTTCCGGGCTGTCGAAACTATGCGGCATTGCCACAATGGCCGCGCAGGCCAGCTTTTTTGAACGCGCGTAACGTAATGTCTCCAGCGTGTAATAACAGCCTGCCCGTCCGCCAAGGCCAGTGACTACCAGAAGCAGATGAATCGTCGGAAATTGCGCATCCAAGGCGGAATACAGTACCGAATGCCGCTCGTCCGCTGCATCCCCGGTCTCGTCGGGAGCCTCTTCCGGCGCCGGCAGCAACACGGTATTCAGTCCGGAGAGTTGTTGCAAGGCGGCTTCATCGCTATCCATTGCGCCGATTCGCAGCCCTGGGAGGCTGCCGCGCTGATAGACATAATACGCCGCCCGTCCGCCGGCATTGCCGACTCCGATCAGCAACATATTATTGTCACCTGTTATCTGTTGAATGGCCATAATTACTGACTTACCAGTCTGTGATTGCTTTCCAGGCATTTTTCCACCATTCTACGGTGGAGCCCAGGGTTGAGGCCTGCTGCGAGACCTGTTGGGCGACTTGTAGATCCCGGTATCCCGCTCGGATCAAGCCAATGACCGTATTGTATTGTGGTAACGGCTGAAAATCTGCTCGTCCGGTAATCCGGTATGGCTGCGCCACTACGACCGGGCGGTTGAAGACGGTCGCCGCCAGATCGCTGATACGCGGAATCCTTGCTCCGCCGCCGGAAAGAAAGACCCGGTTGCCCAGCCAGCTGTAAGCTCCGCGTTCATCCAATTGCCGACGAATCAGTTCAAAAAGCTCGCGCATACGTAGTTCCACGACCAGCTCTATGCTGGAAGCCGGAATGACCCGGTGTTTGCTCAAGTTGTCCTGATTAATCGATACCATTCGCGCCCGATTGTCTTTGGTCGCGACGGCCGTACAATGCAAGGAGTCCATCTGGCTGACCAGAGACCTAGCGGTCTGAATTGGCAAATCCAGCGCGATCGACAGATCATTGGCCAGATGTTCGCAGCCAATACCGACTTGGCCTAAATGAAAATGCCCGACCGAGGTCGGCATCGCGATCGAGGTCATTCCCGCTCCGATATCAATCACCAGATTAAGCGATTCATCCGAAGCCGCTGGTGGGAAGACGGCGGAGCTGACGGCCAATGGCGTATAAATAACGGTGGCGACTTCGAGTTTGCCCAGTGCTTCGGACAGTAGGCAGTAGGTCGTATTAGCGCGTTCCCATTCCGCGATGAAATGCTGTGTTTCCACTTCCAGGGAGCGCGAACACTGTCCGATCGGATTGAACAAAACTCGTCCATCGGCCAGACGAAACAGGCGGTTCACTGATTGCGCTAAGCGGAACTTACCTTGCGGCACTTCCGGCAGATTCGTCTGTCGTGTCGCTTCTTCCAGGTCGCTTTCCGCAATTCGCCCGGTGGGTTCGTTGATCAAAACGCTCCCGGTGATATTGACGGTCTCCACAAAAGCCCCGGAGATGGACATGAAAACCGGCCCAGTAATCGGGAAGCCTGCCGCCCGTTCAGCTGCTGCCAAAGCCTGTGCGACCTGACCGCCAACCACCCGGGTATCCGCCGCTTCACTCTTACACATCTTCAACGAAGGGGCTTCCCCAAGAGCCAGAACCGACAGAGAATCACCAGGCAAAAATTCCCCCAGCATCACCTTGATGCTCGAAGTGCCAATTTCAACCCCGGTGTATATTTCACGCTGCGTCTTCAATGTCTGAAAACCTCAGTTAAAAAACTCGTGTTATTACTAAGTAATCTAAAGAATATATCCCGACGAAGGAGACCCTGCAAGAGCAAATGACGCTTTTTGCCAGCCGAGTATCCTGAAAATAAGCTCATGCAGGAACGGGGAAGTGGGAAGGGAGGTTTTCAAAATGGTTCCTGAAATTCATTTGACAATCTGCGAAGTGGGGGTTACTGTTTTCACAGGGTAGAGACTGGGTATCATATTTTTTCAAAAGGACAGGTAAATAACGGATGAAGAAATCTCTTCAGCGTGTTTCCATTATTGATATTGCTGCTCGTTGTGGTGTTAGTGCGATGACTGTGAGTCGGGTTTTGCGGCAGAGTGCGTTGGTGAAACCGGAGACGAAGGAGCGGGTATTAACGGTTGCGGAGGAGCTTGGTTATCTACGGGGTTCCAGGCTGGGCCGTCCTTCGGGGCGGGATCTGGCCGCCGCCCGGCGGGTTTTGCTGATCTGCTGGAATAGCAGCAATCATCTTGCCTTGTACCATACCGGATTGATTACCGCGCTTGAACAGCGTTTAACAGCCAGCAATTGCGAATGCCTGCTGCTCTGCGGAAATGGGGATTATCGGGGCTTTCTCCGGATGCTGGAGGCCGCCAAACAGCGGGCTGCTGAAGGGACCTTCATCATTGGGGATTTTCCCCCCTCCCAGCTGACCGCGATCATCGCCACTTTTCCGGGGGCGATTCTGCTTGATAACCCCGGTGAATCCAAGATTGCGGCATTCAGTTCTCTGGGCTTTGATAATACGGCAGCGGCCTGTTTAGGAGTGGAACACCTGCTGTCCTGCGGCTGCCGGGAAATTCTACTGGTATTAGGGAATGATGAACACTTCTTTTCCCGGGCAATGCTGGCTGGCTATCGAAAAACCATGCTGGCGCATGGCCTGAATGTGTCCCGGGAACATATTCAATATACCGATTTTACCGCCGAAGGGGCAGGCCGTGCGGTTTCTGCAGTGCTTGATAAGAAACGCCATTTTGATGCGGTTTTCAGCAATGATGAAATGGCCGCCGGTATCTGTCGCGAATTGCTATCCAGAGGAATCGGTATCCCCTCTCAAATACAGGTTTGCGGATGCGATAACCTCCCCCTTGGAAAATTACTTTTCCCCAGTCTTACAACTGTCAATTTGGATTATGTTGCCCTGGCAGAACAGGCCATTCAACTCATTGTCGATAAAAACCATGCAAAATTCCCGATTCAACTCCGTTTGCCTCCGGAGTTGATTACTAGGGAATCTACCGCGTTTTGTAAGTTGTAAATGGTAAGTTGTGGGGACAGGGGACGGGGTGCGGATTCCCTGTTTTCAAGAATAAAAGGTCAAAAAGAGGGTTTGACCTTGACAAGACGGGTGTAGAAATTATACTAATACAGAGTTTTTTGCTGAGATTTTTGCCATCAACGAGTTTTTGTTTCAGGTAGAACTGCTTTGCGACCAGAGAGAAAGCGGAAAAACCAGTAATAAACAGAAAAAACTTTGCGTGCGTTTGCTGTTTAGGTGTAAGTGGGCTACATTATATGCGTTGACTTGATTGGCAGTAGCATATAAGTTGTCTGCCTGGTCTGTTATGTCGGGGCGTGGCTCAGCCTGGTAGAGCGCTGCGTTCGGGACGCAGAGGCCGGAGGTTCAAATCCTCTCGCCCCGACCATTTTTCCAGTCTCTGCAGCGTATTTTCTGGCAGAGTAGTTTTGCCTTGCCGGCGGATGTTATTCGGATTGAGAAATAATGATAAAAGGGTAAGGCATCTATGAGTATAAGACTGAGTACCCGTTGCAAAAGGATTGCAGGCGTTCTCATCCTGGCGCTGGCCGTTTGTATGAAACCCGCTGCAGCTCTTGATGAGTTTGATCTGGACTTGGATTTTCTACGGGAATTGAGCCGCATTGAGTTTAATGATTATGCTGAACTCCAGCTGTCTCAGATGCAGCTGAAATATCCCGATAAAAAAGATGTTATCAACTTGGAGAAAGCACGAGTGTTTTATGCGCTTGGGCGTTCTCGGGAAGCGGATGCCGCTGTGGCGGCGATTCCGGGAAATTCTCCACTCCACAATGATGTTCTGTTATTAAAGGCGCAGGTATTTGCAGCCCGCCGGAACTGGGTGGAAGCTGATAAAGTATTCAAACAGTATTTTGCTGCCAATCAAAAACCCGCTTCTAATAAAAAATCCGACGCGAATATTTTTAAACAGGCGGTGATGATCTACAATCTGGTTTTGAAATCGGTAAATAAACCCGCCGAAGCGGCCAAAATTCTTGATTTGCTTGCCACTGTCAAAGGAGCCGTTGATGAACGGCAGATGGACTTTCTGAAGTTGCTAACTGCCATCGATGCCGAAGAAAACAAATTGCTGGCTGGTGGGAGCATCGATAATTCAGCCATCAATGTCGCGATCAAGGGGATGGAAAATCTGCAGTTTGTCCGTGACGGTGTGGCGGCTTCGGCCTCTGTGCAATTGGCTCGCGCTAACATTTTGCTAGGACGAAGCAAATTATTGCCCTGGTTAAAAAACGAAACTGCCAACAAAAAAAATATTGCTAAACTGACGGATTTTGCAAAAGCCGTGCAGGCTATTGACATGATTTATCCCCGGCTGGAAGAGATGGAAAAATCTCTTGGCTTGGAAAACAATGTGAAATCGCCGGTCGTTGAAGCGATGTTCTATAAGGCAGTCGCATATGCCAGCCATGCTGCTGTGACTTATGCCAAAGGAGACGGTGAAAAAGCCCGCAATCAGATTCGTGGTGCGGCGACGTATTTTGAGCGGATTTTACAGGAATATGGCGACAGCCCCTTTCAGAACAAAGCTTTGACCGAACACGAGGGGTGCAGCCGTTTTTCCGAAGCAAAATTCGGGGAAAAAATTGTCTTACGGCAAGGCGGCAACGCAGCGATTATTTCCAGTAGCCTTGAAAAGGCGGGTGCTTTTCTGCAGCAGAAAAATTACAAAGCGGCCTACCCCTTTTGCCTCACTGCTTTGCGAGCCGGACGGCTGAGCAGAAAACTTCCCGATATCGGTTTGCGTTTGATCATGTGCTTGGCGGAAATGGATGATCTCAATGGTGCGGATGCCCTGCTGGATTACCTGAGCACTATGGAACCACAAGCGGAAGGCACCGCCGATGCGGCGTTGCGTTTGGGCGCCATGTTGCTAAGCAAAAGCAAAGACGAAAAAAATCCTGTCAGAAAAATTGAATACACTGAGCGGGCCATGCTAGCCTTTGATAAATTTGTTACGGCAGCGCCGGCGCATCCAAGGGCGCCGGATATTGCTTTTACGATTGCCGAAAGTCTGTATCAGACCGCCAGTGAATTGGCCATTGCGAGCAACAAGGAAAAGAACGACGCAGCGAAACTCAAGCTGCAGCAGCGCACCAAGGCGGCTTTTCAGGAAGCGGTGCCGAAATACCAGCGCATGATCAATCTGTTCAGCGTTTTTGATAAAGGGATTCGCTCGTTGTACAAACTGGGCTGGTGTTATGATGCACTCGATGAGAAGGACAAAGCGATTGAGATGTTTCTGGCCTATTATGACAGCGAGACTTCCAGCAAATATGCCACGGATCGGCTGCAGGCAAAATTCCGGGCGGCATATTTATTATTATATGGGGAACATCCCAATGATGCGATGGCGCAGTTTGAGGAATTGCTGGCCGTCTTAACGAAAAAGGACAGCGGTTTTGATATTAACGGGGCTGTTGCCTTACAGATCCGCGAAGACAGTGCCTCCCTGTTGCCTTGGGCTTTCCATCTGACAGCAGAAAAACTGCGTCCGGCAATGAATCTTTTTCAGAAACGTCAGGGGACTCTATTGGAACGTATTGATGCATACAAAGCAATGTTGAGTGACAGCGAAGCCGAACTCATACAGGCTGAAAAAGAGCAAGCTGTCCTGGGAAAGGATTTGCTGGAACTGAAAAAAGTTTTCAGCGATTTTACTTTCGACTTTGCTGTCATGGCTCAAAAACAACTCACTGAACATGGAGAAGACAGCAGTAAAATGAGTGACGCGGAAAAGCAGATGTATCAGCAGACGTTGGCGGCCAACCTGAAAGAACGCGCGGCTCTGCTGGAACAACAAAAGAAAAATGAAGTCACTGGAACGATAGCCTTGCAGGAAATACGCAAAGAAGAAGCTCAGGCGAATCAAACAGCCGCCGAAAAACTTGGCGAAAAACGGAAGGCAGAGAAAACGGCGATTGCAGCGCAAATTCAGGAACTCCGGCAAAACATCGCCGCTGCGCAGAAGAAAACGGTGGCTTTACGCGCTGCGATAACGGAGACGGAAAAGCAATTAACCCAAGTGGAAGCAGATCGCCAGACGGCTCAGAATCGGAAGGCGGAGTTGGAGGGCAAAGTGGATGACAGCCAGGGCGCGGAAAAAGAAAAATGGCAGAAAGAGCTGGATCGCGTCACGGCGGACTTTAATGCGATCAATCAAAAATTTCAGGAAGCCTTCAGCCAACATCAGGAGGCCGTCAGTGAATCCTCGCAGACGATGATCGCCGAACAGGAACGCAGGGTGGTTGAATTCGGTGAAGAAGTGACTGCGGCTGAAGCAGACTTGAAACGCTGCGAAAATGCACTGGAGCTGGCAACGATCGATAGTAAAATCGCTGCCGCTGACTATTTAGCCGCCGCCCGATACCTCGCCTTGGCTAAAATCTACGGCGAAACCCTGTCGAAAAGCCCAGAACTGCGCAATGCTGCTTTGGCAGAACTCGACAAAGAACGTGAAACGGCCTACCAAGCCGCCAGTGATCTGCATACAATCCGAAGCAGTAAATTCAAGGCACGAAAACAATATCTGGCGCAGCGTGATGAAGATTGCCGTAAAGGGATCCGTGAAACTGAAGCACAAAACCTGGAATTGAATAAAGCCATTGACCCGGTACGGAAACAATTCTTGGAATGGAAAAACAAAGCCGTCAGCGGATTTACGGATTTTCTGCAGAAATATTCTGCTTCGAATAAAGTCCCGGATGCGATGTCCATGCTGGGTTCCATCTACCTGTTTGATGTCAATGAAGCCAGCAAAGCCGCTGAAATTTTACGTCAATTGGCCGCTGAATATCCGAAAGACCCGGCCACTCAGAAAGCTTTGTTCATGCTTGGACGCGCACAGGCGGAAAATGGAAAAATCGAGGAAGCCGGCAAATCCTTCGCAAAGTTGCTTGATAAACCTGAAGAGATCGCGCTGGGCAACCTGCTCTATATTTCAGAAGTCTGCTTGAAAGCTTCCCTGCCGGATGCCGCTGCCACGGCAAATCGTGAAATCCTGAAACGGGCGGCCAGCCCGAATCATCCGGATGCCGCTCTGCTGAGCAAAGGAATTCGGGAAAGGGCGAGTTTTGCGCTCGGACAAAGTCTGGTCGCTCTGAAACGCTATGCGGAAGCGATCAAGATTCTGGATAAACTGATCGAGGAAAATGAGCGTACTGCGTATTTCTTTGACATTAAATTTCTTCTGGCGGAAGCCAGAGCTCATACTAATCCACCGGATTGGGCTGCACTGGAAAAAGATTTGTACGACATTTTGATGCTGGCGACTTCACCCACCATGCGCAACCGGGCTTCCTGTTATTATGCGGAGGCGTTATTGCAATCCAATGAGCCCAGCAAACGCAATGCCGCACTTTCCAACTTCCAACTGGTGTTGCTGGCGGATCATAATAATCCTGACAACCGGGACTACATTGAACGCGCTCTCTACGGTAGCGCCAAAATCTATGCCGCGGAGGGAAAAACAACGGAAGCCGCTGAAATGGTGAAACGGTACAAGGAGCTTTTCAGCGGAGGCAAGTATCAGGCCGAGTTAAATCGGCTTGGACTGTAAATTTGCATTTAACAGGTTTTCAGATTACATTCTGCTGACGAAGTATATTGGAGATAACAATGATGAATAAATTCAAGTCTTTCGCGGTCTGCCTGTTTAGTCTGACCGTTTTCAGCTCCCCGACCCTGCTGCTGGCGCAAAGCCGCCAGGACTGTTATGTCGTTCGTGCGGATGGCAGTAAAATGAAGGGGAAGGATTTGACGGCAGACGAAAAGGGCAATCTCCTGCTGGAAGTCGATGATAAACTCAAAATGCCTTTCCGGGTCGGTTCGTATAAATATGGTTTCATCCCCAAACCCAAAGAAGTCGTGGCACTAGAAAAACTTTTTGATGAGAAGAATTATGACGGGGTTATCAAAACCGCTTCCGCCGTTTTTGGAAAATATAAATACTTGGGCTGGAGCAATGTAATTGCCTCCATGGAAGCGGAGGCCTACCTGGCTCAGGACAAGACCAATGAGGCGCGGAAGGTGATCAGCGCGGCCGCCCGTATTGGCGGTGAATATCGGGAGAAACTTAACGGCTCCATTGTTAAGTTGTATATCGCCGATAAAGATTTCGATAAGGCCGAAGCGATTCTGAAAGCACAATTGCGTACTGCCGATGACCAGTTGGCAGCGCAGGCCTTCTGCCTGCTTGGCGAACTCGCTGAAGCCCGTGACGATAAAAAACAGGCCGTTCTCGAATATCTCAAGGTGTTGATGCTCTTTGACGGAAAAAGTGTCAGCGAAACACGCGCTTCGGCGAAAAGCCGAGCTCTGAAACTGATGCGCGAGATGAAAGACCCCAGAATTGATAAAATTGCGGCATACGAATAACCCTTTTTGCCATAACCTTTGATGTTTCTTTTTCTGAATATCATTTGTCATCCGGAGAAAAACCATGTCTATGAAGTCTTTGCCTGGAAAATTCGCTGTTCTGAGTCTTTTTGTTTTGCAACTGAGCGTTCTGGCTCAGGAAGCCGCCGCCGAAGTCGTTCCTGAAGCTGCCGATGGCGGTACTGGCATCTGGACAATTCTCTATGGCGGGAGCATCATCAATCTGATTATCTGGATCGCCATCTTTCTCACCTCGTTCGCCATGCTTTGGTTCGCAATCGACAGCTTTATGCTGGTGCGCCGGGATAAACTACTGCCGCCCGCACTGGTGGAAGGTGTGCGCCAGGCACTCGCCAATGGCGACCTCGATACGGCGGTTGCTTCCTGCCATGCCCATCCGGGATCTCTGTCGAACATCCTCCAGGAGGCCTTTGACAACATTTATGACGGGTATGATGTCGTACAGCAGGCCGTTTCTTCCCGTTCAGAACTTGAAAATGAGAAGCTGATGCAGCGGGTAAACCTGCTGAATGTCTGCGGGCAGATTGCCCCCATGCTCGGCCTGATGGGTACCGTTGTTGGTATGGTACTGGCTTTTGCCGGCTTGGCCAGTGCCACCGGCGCTGCCAAAGCACGGGTACTGGCAAACTCGATTTCAACTGCACTATGGACAACCTGTATCGGCTTGCTTGTTTCTGTGCCCGCTTTGCTGTTTTTTACTTATTTCCGTAATAATGCAACCCGTCTCCTGCTGGAGTCCGAAGCCACGGTTCTGGAACTGATCAAGCCCTTGCGCAAAGCCGTTGTTGAGGAATAAAACCGTCCTTTCACTCTTTCCGTGCGAAAGGAGTTCCCTGAATGAAACGCAATGAAGAAGAACTGCAGACACCCATCACTTCGATGATTGATATCGTTTTTCAGCTGATCATCTATTTCATCGTCACCTCTTCTGTTGATAAAGATATGGTGGATGAAACGATCAAACTGGCGGAAGCAACTCATTCCCCCGCAGTCGAAACCACTGACCCCCGTATGGTCGTCATCAATGTCAATGCACAGGGTAAGGTCAATATCGCATTGCAGCCCTTAAATATGAAACAGCTCGAACAGTTGCTGCTGGCCATGAAAGTCCAATCCGGAAACTCCGTGCCGATCTTGATCCGTTGCGATGGAAATACCCGCTTCGATTACGTCGATCAGGTGATGCAGAGAGCCGCCAAAGTCGGACTCTACCGGGTACGAATTGCCGCCATGGTCGAAGGCTGATTCTTTGCTTCCGGAAATGGAGAAATCATGAAGAAGAAAAACGAAGAAGCGATGTCCGTACCGATGTCTTCGATGATTGACGTCGTCTTTCTGCTGCTTATTTACTTTATCATTACCCAAAAAGATGAAATCTCTGAGGCGCATCTGGCGGTCAATCTGCCGGCTCCTGGCAGCAGCAAGCCCTCGGATACCAAACCCCAACTGCTGGAAATTGAGGTGCATGAAAACATGTACTCGCTTCGCGGGGTTGCGTTATCCCTCGAAAATCTGGAAAATACTCTCGCGAAGTTTAATGACCCGGATTTGACGGTCATCATTAAAGTCAGTATTCAGGCCAAGGCCAAGGATCTGGTGTCGGTCCTGGATCTCTGTCAAGGTGCCGGACTGACCAAGATGAATGTCGTCACCCTCCGATAAAATTGGCGTCTGCACCGGATACGATGCGGACAGACCAAACCCGAGCAAAGGAGTCCTCAGAATGGAAAATATAGAAGCACAAGTACCGCAGCCGGAATTCGATCCGGAAGCCGTACTGGCTGAATATCAGCGCCGTAAAACGCTGGAAAGCATGGCTGGCCCGATTATTTCGCTGGTCGTGCATATTTTCATTATCGGCTCAATCATCCTCTTTTATGAAGCCGATGCTACAACAGTCAAGACCTCTGTTGAGCTGGAAATGAAGGAACTCGAAGTCAAGGAACTCGACCAGAAAGAACTTGAAGAACTCGAAAAACTCGAAGAAATTGCTGAGGAAGTCGTTCCAACCGTGGAACGACCGGTTATCGTCACCGACAGTAGCGATGCCCTCAGCGATGCCGCCGCCTCAGTTTCGGATTTCAGCGATCAGATCGCCTCCACCGATGACAGTATGAATTTTTCAGATGTTCTGGACATCCGCGCCAATGATTCTCCGTTGAAGTTGTCGGCTCTGTATGGCGGGCGTTCCAACGAGGGACGTGCAAAGTCTCTGCGAAAATTCGGAGGTTCGGATGTGACAGAGCGAGCTGTTATCAAGGCCTTGGAGTGGTTAAAGAAGACTCAAAACAACGATGGATCCTGGGCGCCCGCTTCGCGTCCCGCCATGGCTGGCCTCTGTTTGCTGGTTTTCCTAGCGCACGGTGAAACCCCCAGCAGCGAAGATTACGGAGAAACGGTGCAGAACGCCATGCAGTATCTGATCAATCACGTACAGACCTTGCCGGATGTCACCACCGGAACCAGCAAGGTCGAGCCATATACCAACGGGATTGTGGCTTATGCACTGTCAGAAGCCTATGGACTGACCAAATTGCCGAATCTTAAACCCGCGATGGATAAAGCGATTTTTCTGGTTGTCGACGGGCAGCAGAAGAGCGGTGGTTTTGATTACAGTTATGCGAAGGCTGCGCGTTGGGATTTATCGGTAGCCGGCTGGCAGTTCCAGGCGATGAAAGCCGGCTATGTTTCCGGAGCTGCGGTAACGGATCTGGATAAAGCGATTGAACGTGCCATTAGCTTTATCAAGAATGTCGCGTATTCCAAAGACAATGCCAACGCCCCGATGGGCTATGCTTCGCCAGGCGGCGGCAGCTGGGGTATGCAGGGGGCTGGAACGCTCTGTTTGCAATTGTTGGGTGAAGGCAATGCCCGGGAAGTCAAAGCAGTATCCAAACTGATTGTGGACAAACACCTGCCGGAAATCGTCTGGGCGAATCCGAAGCTCTTGATCAGTGGTCCGCATTCCAATCCGATGTATCATTGGTACTATGAAACGCAGGTGATGTTTCATGCCGGGCAGTCTTCCTGGAAGAAATGGAACGAGAAAATGTCGCCCTTGTTGATCAAGAATCAGAAGGAGGATGGGCATTGGGAATGCCCACCCGGACTCAAACCAGACCCCAAAACCGGAAAACTCGGCAATCCGGGGAATTATGACTCCTGGTACACCACGGCCTTGTGCTGCCTGAGTCTTCAGGTGTACTATCGCTATCTGCCGACCTACAAGATGCCTAAGGGAATTGCCAAACAGGAAAAAACCGCGCTCGATGCTTTGGATGCGGAACTTGGACTCTCCTTGTAAATAGAGCCCGTCCAAAAAGGTACCAAGAATTGTTTTGTCCGCAGATTTTAAGGATTGTTTTTCACAGGCATCCCTAGCAATGGTAGAATTCGCATACTAATGCATAACAAGCCCCATCAAGAAGGCCGACGGGATATGGAGCGCCGGCATCCCGGATCTTGGTTCGCTTACGTCCTAAAAAAACAAAGGTGTCAAAGTCAGAATTTCGTCTCTAAAAACAAAAAATCTGTGGTACTCTGCGAAATCTGCGGATAAAATCTCCCGGAAAACCTTTTTGGACGGAGTCTAAATAGAGTCCAGTGACTACCTGGGTAGATGTTTCTTTGGTCAAAGGTGGCCTTTTCGGCCGCCTTTGCTTGTTTCATGACCGGACAACTTTTATTACCTCATTCTGAGAGCATTACATGACGATTACTGATCTCAACACCTTGCGCCTGACGGGCTGGTTTCCTGGACATATGCTGAAAGCCGGGCGTCAGATGCAGGAAGCGCTGAAACTGATTGACCTGTTGGTCGAACTCGTTGATGCCAGAGCGCCACTGGCCACCCGGAATCCGGAATTGCGCGAGATGCTCGCCACAAAGCCGGCCTTGCTGGTTGCCAGTAAAGCTGATCTGGCGGCTCCTCTCTTTTCGCGTCAATGGGAAAAATACTTTGCGGGTGAAGGGGAACGTGTTTTCTTTCTCGATTCCCATAAAATTGCCAATGTTCGCGGGCTGGTGCAGCTTTGGAAAAAGATCGTTCTGGAAGAGCGTGCAGCCCGTGGTGCGACTCGCTCTTTGCTGCGCCCGGTACGGATCATGATCTTGGGCATCCCGAATATTGGCAAATCGACCTTAGTCAACTGCCTGCATGAAAAGAAGAAAGCCCAGGTTGGTCCAAAACCCGGTGTTACCCGCCAGAACCAGTGGATTCCCATTGCGGATGGGGTGGAATTGCTCGATACACCTGGTGTTCTCTGGCCGCATATCAATGATAAATGCCACGAGCTCTTGCTCACCTTGCTTGGCAATATCAAAGAGGAAATCGTCGGCTCCGTTCTGACCACCCAATATCTCTGCTTGAAATTGCAGGAAATCGGTCGCCAAACCGTCCTTGAACCTCTGGTCGGTTCGGAAAACTGCAATGCGGAACCGGAGCAGATTCTGGCGGCCTTTGCCCAACACCGGAATTACCTGCTTCCCGGTGGAGTGCCGAACTTGGAACGCGCAGCTATCGCCATGATCAAAGAATTCCGGGACGGAAGATTAGGCCGAATTACCTTGGAACAGCCGTCTCTCTGATACGAAAAAAACTCATGTCACAAAAAATATACAATCATGTTGATGGTTTACTGTTGATTGACAAACCCCAGGACTGGACCAGTCATGACGTGGTGAATTGTGTGCGTCGGCGTTTTAACCTCGATAAAACTGGGCATTGCGGTACTCTGGATCCTTTTGCTACCGGGTTATTGGTGTTACTGCTCGGCAAGGCGACGAAACTGCAGGATCAGCTGATGGGGCAGAACAAGATCTATGCCGGCACGATTCGTTTCGGCATTGAAACCGATAGCGAAGACCGCACCGGTAAGACCCTGTCCCAATCCGATACCAGTACATTGTCCGTCGAAAGTCTGACTGCGGCTGCCGCCCAATTCCTTGGTCCACAGACTCAGATACCGCCGATGGTTTCTGCATTGAAAGTGGCAGGTCAGCCACTGTATAAACTGGCTCGACAGGGAAAAACAGTCGAACGTGCCCCCCGCCCAATCCAAATTTTTTCCTTCGTTTTGAACGAGATTCGCCTGCCAGTAGCAGAGGCGGATTTTGTCGTGTGCTGCTCGAAAGGGACTTATATCCGTACTCTGGCTGCCGATTTGGGACGCCGGCTGGGTTGCGGGGCACACTTGCAGGAATTGCGCCGCATCAGTAGCGGCAACCTGAATGTCGAACAAGCTTATGGTATCGATGTGGTCAAAACGTGGGAATTGCCAAACTTGACCGCAAAAATCCTGCCGATGCCAAAGCGCCAACCCCTGGAAAACGACGCCATGAGCAAGCCCGAATAAGGCGAAGCATAGCCCAAAGTCCAGAGACGGTAAAACACTCTCCAGCTCCTCATACTTCAGATAGTACTGATTCTACAAAGTTTTTTTCTCTTATGTCTCAGACTCCCACCATCGTTTCTTATCCTGCCGAACTCTCCGGCCTGCGGCGTAAAGTCGTGCTGGCTTTCGGCGTTTTTGACGGAGTGCATCGTGGCCATCAGGAGATTCTGCGCCAGCTGAAAAGTCTCGCTGACGAGCATTCCGCTTTGCCGGTGTTGTTATTTTTTCATCCGTCACCCAAAGCGGTTTTGTTTCCGAAACGGGCTCCGAAAATGCTGTATCCCCTATCGGAAAAGCAGGCTTTGTTTCAGAAATACGGCATTTCGCATCTGGTCTGTTTCCCATTTACCCGGGAATTGGCATTGCTCAGCCCGGAAGAATTCCTAGAAAAATATCTTTTTTCATCTGGCTTGGACTTAGCTGGCTTCTGTGTTGGCCAGGACTGGCAGTTTGGCCATCAGAACGCAGGTAATGCAGACCTGTTGAAGAAAATCGCCACGACTCGTGGCATCACAGTACGGATTGTTTCTCCAGTATGGATGGGGGATGCCCCGATCAGTAGTACGCGTATCCGCAACGCCATTCAAAGTGGAAATTTTGCTGAAGCTGCTGCGCTTTTGGGACATCCCTGGTGTATTTGTGGCAAGGTCAGCCACGGCCTTGGCTTGGCTGGCTCTAAACTCCGCTGTCCGACCGCGAATCTCAGCGACCCGGAATTACTTTTACCCCCTTGGGGCATTTATGCCGCTAAAGCGTCTCTGCCCAATACAACGCAGCCGTTGAAAGGGATCATCTATGTCGGAGATGCTCCAACCATCCGAAAGGATGGACACCCTGAAATCATCGTCGAACTGCACTTGTTCGACTTTTCCGGTGACCTCTATGGCCAGAAACTCAAAATAGAACCGATTGAATTTCTGCGGCCAAGCCGAAAATTTGCCAGCGAAGCAGAGCTGGAAGCGCAAATTTGCCAAGATATCGCTCGAGCAAAACATGTCCTGGGCTGAGCGAGCCAAGCAATGCCCGCCGCAAGCGGCGAGCCACAGAACTTATGTTGTCTATAGGTACGCTTGTAGTTCAGGTTGCCATACGTCCTGCGAGCTTTCGCTCGCCGTGGCCAACAAAAAACGCCGTTTCCTGAATTAGGAAGCGGCGTTTAGCGTTCTATATCTGGATCTATCAGTCTTTGATAGCGGTCCAGTATTTGCGTTTGGTTTCCGTTTCCTTCATAGAACTGACATGTCCATCCAGCCAGAGGAAATTTGCTCGACGCCCATGCGGCCAAGCTTTTGCCACCGTGGCCGCATCCGTAATTGAAGTGTTGCTGATCCTGATTTTTCCAGAGAAAGTGATGCATCAGCAGCAAGAGTCCCATCATAGGCTACGGCATCATTAATTTCGCACCAATAATCTCCATTTTCAGTGACGACGTTACAGGCAATTTGAATTGTTCCACCGGGTTCCGGAACCTTCGTAATCGGGAAAATCTTGTCAATCCGACCGTTAGTAGCAGTCACTCCCAGCTGAGGGGTTGCATTAGCCCAATTCTTCGTCTGATTGATGCCATAACTGAGTTCCTAGGGCTGAGTGTTCAGGGTATCTATATCTGGGTCACTAGCACCAACGGGGTCGGGAGTATTACTGAAAACTGTACAAGTTGGGCTGTGGATGATAATCAAAAATGGCACCTCAATGATTCGTTTCACACCCCGATATATTTTAAGTTAGCGCCAATAGGCATCCTCGCTGGCATCCGTACAATTCGGTTTCATCCAGAAAAAGGAGACGTCAAAGTAGGTGCCGCAAGCTCCGCGGCACCCGACAGATTCGTCCGGGAGCGGGAACGGATCCGGAGCTGGAAGCTCCGGCCACATTCTGGGGAAGATACGGGAACGGGGAAGCGGGCTGAAGCCCTCTGGAGCCACGCAACCTGAAGGCTGAACTACAAACGTATTTATCCGACGAACGCACCTGACCCGGGATGACCCCATGGCGCAGAGTAGCATTTCATGGTAAACTCGTTTTAGCCCAGAACAGATTCATCGTTACGATGCGCCTGAGCGACGGCAGAAGCAAGTTGATCGAGTTGGGCGAAGGTCTCACTGGTCGGCAAGCCTTTCTGCAGGATGGTGCCCAGCACTTCGACCTTCAGGCTGGGGATCAGGCCGCTGATCTGTTCAATGGCTTTGCTGCCCCAGCCATAAGAAGCTATAATCGCTGCATATTTGGCTTTAGGATGCAGCATATTTGCCAGGGAAACCGCATATTGCACTGCGGGATGCGGGCCGACATGCACGGTCGGTGTTGCCACGATCAACGTGGCGGCATCAACGAGCGATACAGCCAGTTTGCCGATATCGGTCACGGTCAGATCAAAAGGCTGAGCAGAAACACCTTCTTTTGCCAAGGCATCAATCAGGTAATGAACCATTTTCGCAGTGCTTCCATGCATACTGATGTAAGGCAGTACCACTTCGTTTTTCATTTTGCCGAAAACCCAATCCCGATAGGCCGACAGGATGAATTCCGGTTCCTGATATACTGGGCCATGGCTGGGAGCAATGACGGAGTAGGGGTATGCTGAGAGTTTTTCCAGATTTTTCTGAATGATTTTTCGGAAGGGCATCATGATTTCCGCATAATAGCGTTTTGCGGCTTCATAAACCCGTGCCTGATCGTTGGCAAAAAGCTCGGACGTCGCCAGATGCGAACCAAAGAGGTCGCAACTGAAAAGACAACGTCTTTCCGGAATATAGGTTGACATCGTTTCCGGCCAATGCACCCAAGGCGTATAGATGAATTTCATCGTCATATTGCCCAAAGATACCGTTTCGCCATCCTCGACAACCTGAATGCGTTCCGGCGGAATCGCCAGATGAGTGATTAGGAGGTCTTCCGCTTTTTTGCTGCAAAGCAGTTTGGCCTTGGGATAAAGCGCGAGCAGTTCCGGAAACAACCCGGAATGATCCTGCTCGGCATGCTGAGAAACCAGATAATCAATTTGGCGAACCTCCTTCAATGGTTCCAGCAACTCCTGACGCAAATCCGGATCCGTGCTGTCGATCAAAGCCGTTTTTTCGGATCCTTGGAGCAGATACGCATTATAGCTGGTGCCATCCGGCAGAGGGACTAACGAATCAAAAAGCCGTCTTTCCCAATGCACCGAAGCGATGGCCGAAATATCTTGGCAGATTTCTCGAATATACATACAAAAGCTCCTTTCAGTTTATACGCTGTTTTTCTTCTGTTGAACAAAAAGAAAATGTCAACATTTCATAAGCAAAACCAAGTTCTGACGCGAGTGGATTCTTGAATAGATAATATAACCGTTTTAAACGCTCTTGCCGGAATACAGACTCAGTTGCCTTCCGGCAAGGCGGGAGAGCCTTCCTGATGCAGCATTTTCGGATTACGGACGGTTTCCAACCAGGGTCGCAGCCAGATTTTTTCCAAATAAGTGCAACGAATGGCAGGAATATTGGCAAAAGCATAGATGAATTCCAGCTCATTTTCAGAACAGATTTTCGTGCCATATTTTTTCCAACGCATATCCAGGTAAAGGCAAGTGGGGACTTTATTGCTACGGATGCCGATTTGTTCGCCGGCTTGCCAAAGCCGGTTCGGATCGATACCACAACGGATCAGGACATTTCCCTCCTGGCTGACCAGAAACCGACCCGCCACTGCATTGGATTGATTCCCGGATGACGAGAGAATGGTTTTTATTTTATTCAGAGGAATATCAATTCCAGCAACTCCATAACAATTTCCTTTTGGCGAAAGCACAGCCATTGAACAAGTGATAACGGTTTCATTGGTAAGCGCATCGCGATAAGGAGAGCCCCAGACTGGCCTTCCCTTGCCGTTTAATCCGGCCAGATACCAGTCTCGCTGCCGGGGATCATAATCCGCAGCGTAGGAACCGCTGCCGGGGAACGCCAGATGCAAGCCATTACTGAAGGCAAAATAGACCCAAGCAACCGGAAGACCAGCAGTGAGGAGTTCTTCTTTGAGTTCTTGTAGATTCTCTGAGTCGATATTCTGCTGACTTTTGCTGTTACGCAGGATTTTATGGATTTGGGTTTGCAACGGTGAAAGTTTTTTCAACAGTTCTTCGTCTGTCGGAGTTTTTCTGTTGTCCGTCTGAAAATAGGAGAAATGATCTGGGTCAACAATTTGATTATATGCCATGGAAAAAACGGCACCGGGGGGCTGGGTTTGTGGAGACTGGTAATCTTGATACGGGACAAAGAGATTGTGTCCCCGGCTTGAAGAATCTCTATTTTCCAGGAGAAACAGTAGATTATCGGTCAGCTGACCCAGCACATTCTCCAGACTGGCGATCTGACGATCGATCGCCATGCCGGTTTCACCAACCGAGTTATAGGCCAGACTGGCAGCTACACTGCGGCTTTGTTCAGAAACCGTTGCACGCATCTGCCTCAGGGCTGACCAAGCATGCAGCGCCAGCAACGAAAAAAGCAGGACAAAACCGCTCATAAATACGATTCGGCGGTGGTTGGTGCTCCAACGATTGAGTTTGCCCCAGAAATGATCCGGGTTAACAGAAACTTCTTCCCCACGCAAGTAGCGGCGTAAATCTTCCGCGAGTGCGTCGACGGAAGGATAGCGCTGTTCCCGGTCAAAGGCCATCGCCTTGTTGATAATCGCTTGCAAGTCGCGATCAATGCTGACTCGAAAGTGAGACTTCATCGGATTGCGCTGATTTTTTTTGATTTTTTGCATGACCGCGCTGGAGGATTCTCCGCTGAAGGCATGTTCCAGCATAACGATTTCGAAGAGGATTGCGCCCAAGGCGAAAATATCGCTGCGTTCATCGCGGCCCTGATGCAGCAAAGCTTCCGGCGGCATAAAGCGTGGCGTCCCATTCATAACGGTCAGGCTTTCACGAGTCAGAGTTTTGCCATCCGACTCATAGATCAATTTGGCGATCCCCCAATCCATGACATACGTTTCATTATATTCTCCGATCATGATATTTTCAGGTTTCAGATCGCAATGCATGATATTCCTGGAATGAGCGTAGCTGATCGCGTCACAGACCCGCAGAAAAATATCCATCCGATAATGCAGGCCTTTTTTCAGATCGAATTTTCGTACTCCCTCCATTTCATAATGCAGGATAACTTTTTGCAGATATTCCTTAAGGGTTTGCCCTTTGACCAGTTTCATTGCCAGATGGATGCCATTCTGCGGATCTTTTGTCAAGCTGTAAATGGGGACAATTGTCGGATGATCGAGCTGGGCGGTAACTTGGGCTTCGGTCAGAAAGCAATCCCTGGCCTGGTTATCTTTGAGCAATTCCTGGCGCAGAGACTTGAGGGCGACTTCCCGTTTCAAGGCAAGATCCTGTGCTCTAGCTAAGATGCCCTGGCCGCCCTCAGCAATGTTTTTTCCTGTCTCAAAACACTTGTCGACTTCGACCAGTTCCATTGCGGGGTCTGTGCTCAGATGCAAAGCATAACTCATATTTCTGGTCTGACGTTTCATCTGATCGCTCAGAAGGGCATCCAGATCATAGCCTTTTTCAAAAAGCGGGGAGGTAAAAAAACCGGTTGAACTATTGCTTTTCGCTTTGCGCTTACGT
>JBAXYW010000017.1:0-20320 GCA_041670605.1 Lentisphaeria bacterium | reverse complement strand
GGGGAGGATCCGGAGCTGGAAGCTCCGGGCACATTCTGGGGAGGATCCGGAGCTGGAAGCTCCGGGCACATTCTGGGGAGGATCCGGAGCTGGAAGCTCCGGGCACATTCCGGGGAGGATCCGGAGCTGGAAGCTCCGGGCACATTCCGGGGAGGATCCGGGAACGGGGAAGTGTGGGGGCGGGAATATGGAGCGCCGGCGTCCTCGCCGGCATCCCCTTATCGCGGTTCGTTTTCATCTCGAAAAACGGAGGCATATCTCCCGTTCTGCTGGCGGTCGCTTGCGACCGCCGAAAGCGCGGACGGGGAGCGCGTGCTATGCCCGCTTTTGTAAGGTGTAAATGGTGGGGGAACGGGAACGGCCACATTCTGGGGAGGATCCGGGGACGGGGAAGCACGCCACAGAAAAATCTTCTGTTTGCCTGGGGCGTATTGAATCGGTGAAAAGTTTTTTTTCTCAGCCTTTTTGGCTGGTATAAGTTCATAGTAAAATTATATTTAGTAAATTACTTTTGCCCCTGTATATAGTGGGTATGTGTCTGATATTTCCGGTTATTTGGAGGTTTTTGTGAAAGTTCTCGTTGTCAATGCTGGCAGTTCATCGGTAAAATTTACTTTATTTGAAATGACGGATCAGTCGGTGCTGTGTAAAGGATTGGTAGAGCGAATCGGTTTGAAATCCCCGCGGCTGCTTTATCAGCGGGTAGGGGAAGCGCAGCAGGAAGAGAAGCTGGCGATTGTCAATCATCATGGCGCTATGCAGGCGATTTGCCATAAATTGATTGATCCTGAGCAGGGCGTTTTGAAAAGTCTGACGGAAATTGATGCGATTGGTCACCGGGTTGTTCATGGGGGTGAAGAGTTTACTGAAGCGGTGGTCATTGACACTTCGGTTAAAGAAGGGATTCGCAAATGCGCGGCCTTGGCTCCTTTGCATAATCCCCCGAACTTGGATGGAATTGAAGCCTGTGAGGGCTTTTTCCCGGGAGTAGCGAATATCGCTGTCTTCGACACGGCATTCCATCAGAGCATGGGGCCGGAATCATATCTTTATGCTTTGCCTCGCGATCTGTACAAAAAGTTTGCTATCCGCAAGTATGGTTTTCATGGTACCAGTCATAAATATGTGTATTATGCAGGATGTAAGTTTCTTGGTCTGAATCCGGAAACTGCTCGGGTGGTTACCTGTCATTTGGGCAATGGCGGCAGTGTTACTGCAGTTAAGGGTGGCAAGGTGATTGATACCAGCATGGGCATGACCCCATTGATGGGATTGGTCATGGGGACGCGTTGCGGCGCCATTGATCCTGGCGTGGTGCTGTATCTGATCAAGAATGGCTATACTGGCGATGAAGTGGATGTTATCCTGAATAAAAAAAGTGGTTTACAGGGTGTTTCCGGGATCAGCAGTGACATGCGCGATATTGAAGCAGCCCGGAACAGCGGTAATACGGATGCGCAGGAAGCATATGATTTGTTTGTCCATCGCCTGCTGAATTATATCGGCGGCTATTATCTGCTGCTGGGCGGCGCCGACGCGATTATCTTTACTGGTGGAATTGGCGAGAATAGCAATTCGATACGCAAATCGGTTGTTAACCAGCTGGCGGTATATGGCTGCGAACTGGATGGAGAAGCGAATAAAACCCGGGGACAGCAAATCGTGATCAGCAAACCGGGCTGTAAACTGGTCGCGGCGGTCATTCCGACCAATGAAGAACTGATGATTGCCAGAGAGGCAATCAACCTGGTGAAGTAAAGTCCTGGTTTTGGCGGCAAACTTAGCATCGAGTCTGCCGCAACTTTATTTTTTTCTAACGTTTATTAGGAGGAAGGAAAGATTCGTATGGCTAATTTAATGGAAAAATTATTTCCCAAGGCTGCAGCGGCGGGATTAACGATTGTTTTGCCGGAGGGGCAGGATCCTCGGGTCATGAAAGCTGCTCAGTTGGTTGCTCAGAAAAAGCTTGCTAAAGTCAAAGTTTTGGCGACTCCTGCGGAAGCCCGTATTTCCCAGCAGGGAGTCTCTTTTGCCGGTTTGGATGTTGAAGTTATCGATTATCTGCATGCCAATGATTTTGATCGTCTGGCCAATGTACTTTATGAGCGCCGAAAAAACAAAGGACTGACTGAAGACCAAGCGCATGAAATGACTTGCAATCGCCTGTATTTCGGGAATCTGATGTTGAGCCAGGGGTTGGTCGGCGGGTTGGTTGCCGGATCGATTGCCTCGACCCCAGATATGCTGCGCAGTGCATTTCATTGTATTGGGACGGCCAAAGGAATTAAGATTGGCAGCAGCTGCTTTGTGATGGATTTGCTGCAGCCGACAGCAGCGGGCGAAGACACGTTGCTGTATGCGGATTCCGGGGTCAATCCGAATCCGACGGCAGAAGAGCTTGTGGATATTGCGATCAGCACGATCAAAACGCACAATGCTTTACTCGGAACACAGCCCAAGCTGGCCTTTCTGAGTTATTCCACGAAAGGCAGTGCGAAAGGAGACTTGGTTGATAAAATGCAAAAAGCGACCGAGCTGACCCTGGCACGCATCGCTGAATTGGGTATCGAAGCTCTGGTTGATGGAGAACTGCAGGGCGATGCTGCTCTGGAGCCTTCGGTTGCAGCTTCCAAAGCACCAAAAAGCCCTCTGCAGGGCGGCGCCAATATCCTGATTTTTCCGGATTTGAATTGCGGAAATATCTGCTATAAGATCACCGAACGCCTGGCTGGCGCGGATGCCTATGGGCCAATTCTGCAGGGGCTGGCCAAACCGGTGAATGATTTGTCTCGCGGTTGCACTGCTGAAGACATCGCTGGCGTGGTGGCAATTACCCTCTGCCAAGCGCTGGTTGCGGACAAATAGCATTACGCTTACTGAAAATTAAAACACCACCCCCTCCCAGGCATGAATGTCATCTGGGTGGGGGTGGTGTTTTTGTGAGTAATTATCAGATCGGTTGGGGCCACAACCTTCGTTCTATGTACGGCTCTTTCCGGGAGATAAAACATCGTTCAATCGGGTGAAATTTCCAGAAAGACTTGGATGCGTTTTGCAGGGGCAAAGCCTCTTTCCAGTTCCCAGGGGCGGGCATACAGTAATTCCACCATGGTTTCGCCGGTATTGATTGCTTCGATCTGTATGACGGCGGTACCTGAACTTCCGAACAGGCGCATAAAAAAACCATTTTTTTTCTGCTGGTGTTCAATGACAATACGGCAAAAAAACGCATTATAACTGGCAAACCACTGATAACTGGTCGTCCCATTTTCTTCCAGGCTAAATTCAATCTTGTTGCCGTTGTTCATTTGAATGCGTACCTGTTCAGGAATTTTGTCCGTTGGATAATAGCTGTTTCCGTGCATTACAATCCAGCTGTCGTAGTATAAACGGGGATAGAACGGATCAAAGTTCGAACTGCCCCGAAAGCGAGGAGGATCCAGGTGATTCTTTCGATCGTCAAAACGATGAGAAGACCGGGGTTCATGACCTCGGAAATCGGGATGCACCGGTTTCCGGCCTGGACTCTGGGCGGGTTGCCCGCGCAGAGGTAAAGGGCTGATCTTTGGCGGTTTGGAGTTCTCTTGCGGTACTTGTTTCTTTTTGTTGAACTCAGATTTCGGTTTTTGAATGCTTGGTTTCTCCTGGATGTTTTTTGGAGGAGAATCTGAGGATTTTTCCCCCTTTATTTTATCGAGAGAATCTGGTCTAGAATTTTGCAATATAGGTTGAATTTTCTGTTCGTCAGGCTTGGATTCCAATGGCGTTGGAGTTTGTTCCCTCTCTGTTCTTGATGGCAGCGTCGGTCTGCGTTCAGGACGGATAATCGGCGGCTGATGCGAGGAGGAAGGGCGTCTCTGTGGTTTGGCAAAACTGCTATACACAAATATAAACAGTAGAAAAAAACAGGTCATGATGAGCTGTGGGCTTTTATTCATCTTCATCTCCTGGGCGGGATCATGGTAAAAGATTCATTGCCGCATAACGATAAAGTACTATCATTGCACCATAAAAGCAAATTGCCGATGGTCTGTCGTCTTCATTTGTGTCGATTTTGAAAACTTTTTTTGGAGGAAAGGAAACTCGAAGAGATCGTCGGATGGAAAGAAATCTCAAGCTCAGTGGTTGTACATAAAGGTCAGCAAGTTTTGCAAAAAAAACGAGTTGAATAAAGTGGGTGACTTTATTCAACTCGTTCACTTTTATGAGATTTACTTGAGCGGTTCAGATTTTCAGTTTCTGGACTTTTCCGGCCAAGTCACGTCCGGCACGGAATTTCACCACTTTACGTTCCGGGATTTCAACAGTGATTTCCGGCCGATTGGGGTTGCGTCCGATACGGCTTTTTTGAGTGACAATTTCAAAAACTCCGAAACCACGTAATTCAATATGTCCACCGCCCGCCAATTCATCGACGATTACATGGAGTGTCGCCTGCACTGCTTCAAAGGCCATGTGCTGAGTCATATTTGTCCGTTCGGCAACTTCGATTGCGATTTTTCGTTTGGTCATAGTCATCATTAAATCTCCTTTTTTGCGTTGAAAAGTCCATTGTTATGGAATAGAAATACTGACAGCCTTTTTTGACTTGACCGTATTTTTGATCTTGTCAACAACGGCGTTTGAAACCTGTTTATCGGTGAGCAAGATGGCAATCGCATCCGTACCTTCGGAATTTCGTGGGGCATGAATATCTTCAATATTAACACCGGCTTCTGCGCAGCAAGCGGTAATGCAGGCTAAGACGCCGGGTCGGTCGGTATATTCCACGATCAGGACATTGCCCTGAGGCACCAGGTAAACGCGATTGAAATCATCGATTCTGGTAATCATCAAGGTGTTTTCTGTGATCGTTCCCCGGAGGCTGACTTTACTGGAACCCGTTTCCAGGTCGATGGTCATGGCATTGCCATAGCGCTTTTGCTCATCCACGGCTCTGGATTCATAATTGATGCCTCGATCTTTCAGGAAGGCGAGGGCTTCTTCGGGGGCTTGCTGGGGATCAAAATTATCACAAAGCGCGGCACTGATAGGGGCGACAAACCATTTGTCGTAGCGGTTCAGGTCGCCATAAAAGCTGCATCGAATCTGGCTGATGGGGGCATTTTTCCCGATTAGGCAGCGTGCCACATACGCAAGTTTAAATGCTAGATGCTGAAATTTTGCATTGAGGCCATCCGGAACCCCTTTATTGACGACAAAATTCGTGACACTTTTTTCAAAATAATCGAGCAATTGTTCGGCTGCCCGTTTGGCGGCAACGAAGTTTGCTTCCTTGGTATTTGCGCCCAGATGAGGGAGCATGACATCGGCGATATCCGTGACGGATTTGGAGCCTGCGACATCTTTGGGATAGACATCATTGCAGAAAAGCAATTGTTTTTCGGCTTTCAGAGCTCGGATATCGTCTTCATTGACAATGCCGGCACGGGAGCAATTGATCAGCATGCAACCCGTTTTGACTTTGCTGAGTAGAGTGGTGTTAATCATGCCGCGGGTCTCGTCATTTTCCGGGATATGCAACGTAATAATGTCTGAATTGGCAAACAAAGTATCCAAATCGACTAATTTCACGCCAATGTCTTCCGCTTTAGCGGAGGAGATGATCGGGTCGTAAGCGAGTAGTTTCATGTCAAAACCACTGGAGTGCTTGGCGACCAATTGACCAATGTTACCCAAGCCGACAATCCCCAGGGTTTTGCCGGTTAACTCCCGCCCCATGAATTTCTTTTTTTCCCAACCGCCGGCACGTGTATTAATATCGGCGGCAATGACATGTCGGTAAGCTGCCAGAGCCATAGCGAAAACTTCTTCGGCGACGCCATTGGAATTGGCTCCCGGGGTATTCATCACATCAATGCCTTTTCGGCGGGCATATTTAATATCAATGGTGTCATATCCGGCTCCGGCTCGGACAATCGTGCGCAATTTCGGCAAAATATCCATGATTTCAGGAGTGATTTTTTCACTTCGGACAATCATTGCTTCAGTTTCGGGATGATTCAAGACCAGTGTCATCAAATCTGTTTCACTGTCCTGGAGGACATTGTATCCACTATTTTCCAGAAGATGGGCTGCAATTTTATCGAGTTTCGTAGGGATCAGAACATTTCTCATATCAATCAACCTTAAATACCTTGAAAACGTTGAAATAATCAGTCAAAAAAAAGAACCATGCTGAAAAGAAAAAAAGCTGTTTAGCCCGCTGTATTTCTGTGTGGATTTGTGCCGGCTGTGGATTTTAGAAAACGTCTTTACTGTATTATAAATAAAGACCTTGTCAAGCTTTTCCGGAAAAGAAAAACGGTTCTCGGGAGGTGTGGCAAAGCTTCTCCCGGAACCCGTGAATTCTTTTTCTTCAGCCAGCGAGTGCCTGTAGCAAGATACCGGCCGCCACGGCGGATCCGATGACGCCGGAGACATTGGGTCCCATGGCGTGCATCAACAGGAAGTTTTGCGGATCGGTTTCCAAGCCGACTTTATTGACTACGCGGGCAGCCATGGGAACAGCCGAGACCCCCGCTGCCCCGATCATCGGGTTGATTTTGCCGCCGGAGAGTTTACACATTAATCGTCCCAGCAGCAGGCCGCCGGTGGTGCCGACCGCAAAGGCGCAAAGTCCTAACACCAGGATGCCGAGCGTTTCGAAATTCAGGAATTTATCAGCGGAAAGTTTGGAGCCCACGCTGAGCCCCAGGAAGATGGTGACGATGTTCATCAGCGCGTTCTGAGCGGTATCGCTCAAACGATCCACGCACATCGCTTCGCGCATCAGATTGCCGAGCATTAGCATGCTGATCAAAGGTGCGGCATCCGGCAGCAGCAGGCAACAGAGCAGCGTAATGGAAATCGGGAAAACGACTTTTTCCAATTTACTGACCTTGCGCAGCTGACTCATGCGGATTTTACGTTCATGCGTTGGTATGATCGCCCGGATGATTGGAGGAAAGATAATGGGCACCAAGGCCATGTAGGAATATGCGGCCACTGCAATGGACCCCAGCAGATTCGGCGACAGACGGCTGGCCAGAAAGATCGCGGTTGGCCCATCCGCACCGCCGATAATTCCGATGGAAGCGGCATCTTTCAGAGAAAAATTGATAAAACCTTCTGGCGTAAAAGCGCTGATCAATACGGCGCCGATCAGAGCGCCAAAGATCCCGATCTGTGCGGCAGCTCCCAGCAGTGCTGTTTTGGGATTGGCAATCAGCGGGCCGAAGTCGGTCAACGCGCCGACACCAAGGAAAATCAGCAGGGGATAGAGACCCAGATCGACCCCTTTAAAAAGGATGCCCAGGATGCCATCCACGCCAGCGATGTCGGCCAAGGGAATATTACTCATCACGGCACCGAAGCCGATGGGCAGCAATAGCAGAGGTTCAAACCCTTTGAAGATTGCCAGATAGACCAAAACAAGGCCAACGACGATCATAATGATTCGCCCGACTCCTAAGGTCCATTCCAAGCGGCTCATTTCGATGAAATTACAGATACCGGTGCTGTGCCAGAGTCCCTTCAGCATGGCTGTAAACTTGAATTCTTTCGGTACGCTGGGGGTAACCGAGTCATGGGCAATTACCTGGGGGTGAATCTTGAAAAGAAGTTCCCCCTGAAGGATGGTTTGACCCAGAGAAAATTTCTCGCCAAGTTCCACGATTCGCCCGGAGATTCCACTTTTGACTTCGGGTTTACTGCGCGTCGGGATCGGATTGCCATTGGCATCCTTGGAGTAAGTATTGGTAATTTTCAGGACGAGCATGGGGCGTCCGGGATAGACGTCCTGTCCCTGACGAACCGTAACATGGTAGATGACGGCTGGATTGGGCCAGACATAGCGCACGGAAATGGCGCCGTTGGCATCCTGTTCACATTTGAAAACTCCGTCATTGGTTCGGAATTGAATGGGCGAATTATCAAGTGCGCTTGCCTGTTCGCCACTCGGCAACAGGGCAAAAGGAGCCTGGTTTGACGAAAGATTACAGGTGGGATTTGTTCCGCAGCATTGTGCCTGGCAGAACGAGCTGAGCAAACTGACCAATACCACAATGAATAAACCGGAGGTTTTCATGGAATTCCTTCTATGCTTAAAAATTAGGAAATCGCAGTCGGTCAGCAGGGCAAAAAGTTTTTTTGCACTCTGCTTTCCGTTGCAGGGCAATCAGATAATTGCCACAATCTGATCGCTCTCGACCGTGTCACCGGTATCGACTTGGATGGCTTTGACGGTGCCATTGCTGGGTGCCTTGATGGGCTGTTCCATTTTCATCGATTCGATGACAATGAGATCATCGCCCGTTTTTATGGCTTGACCAACATTGGCCACTACCCGTAAAACTGTCCCGGGAATCGGCGACCTGACTTCAACCCCAGCTTCGGCTTCGGCAGAAGCCACAGCTACAGGCGCGGCCTGAACTGGTGCGACGCAAGTCACGGTCGGTGCAGCATCGGCAACCGCCGGGCCGACTTCCACATGGTAGGCTTTGCCGTTGACGACAACATTATAAGCCCCGCTACTGGAAGCAGAGGCTGCCGGTTTTGTAACCGGGCTTTCTTTTTTTGCGGTTTCCGCTTCTTTGAATCGAACTCCCATTGGGCGTTTGCCTTGCAGGAAGGCCAGTCCCTTGTCTTCACAGCAAGCAACAATGAAGATGTTTTCTTCGCTTATCGGCAGATTATTCGCTTTAAGTTTTTCTTCGGCCTGTTTCATGCCCAGAGCCGGATTTTGGTCATTGAGCAGGCGCGGGTCTGCGGTGGTCACTTCGAGTTTTAGTTGTTTGGCGGCCAGTTTCACGATTTCAGCATCTGGGGATGCCGGGGTGCGTCCGAAGTATCCCAGAACCATTTTGCCATATCCATCCGTGATTTTTGTCCAGGGTCCCTGTGTGACATTGGCAAAAGCCTGTTGGAAATAGAATTGTGAAACTGGGGTGACGGAGGTACCCGAGCCGCCGCGTTCGACGACTTCACGCATGGCTTTGATAACTTCCGGGAAAAGATGCAGGCATTTTGTATCGCGCATCATCTGAGTGTTGGCTGTCAGCGCGCCACCAGGCATCGGTGACAGGGTAATGAGGGGATTGGTCTTCTTGGCTTCCGGCGGCAGCATGTATTTGCTCATGCAATCTTGAAAAACTTCTTCCGCTTTGAGGATTTTTTCATAGTCAATATCAAGTGTATATTCAGTGCCTTTGAAGGCATGCCACAAGGTCAGGATGTCTGGTTGCCCGGTGCCGCCGGACATCGGCTGCATCGACAGGTCGATGATTTCAGCGCCGCCTTCGAGAGCAGCCATGTAACAGGCAACTGACATGGCAGCGGTATCGTGAGTATGCATTTCAATCGGACAGTCTTTTTTGCCAGCCGCATCCAGGATTTCCCGCGAGCGTTTGATCGCTTCTTTGATGATGTGTGGAGTACAGGTACCGGAAGCATCTTTGAAGCAAAGGCTATGGAAGGGGAGACCATTGGCCAGAATTTTTTCCAGAACATCGCAATAGAATTTTGCCGAGTGGGGGTAAGAATCTTTCATGCCTGGGGGCAATCCCATTAGGGTGATGACAACCTGATGCTGCAGGCCATTGTCAAAAACGCAACGTCCGGAATATTCGAGATTTCGGACGTCGTTGAGGGCATCAAAGTTACGGATTGTGGTAATGCCATGTTTTTTGAACAGTTTGGCATGCAGGTTGATGATGTCACTGGATTGGGAAGACAGGCCAACCACATTGATACCGCGAGCCAGTGTTTGTAGATTGATCTCCGATCCAACCGTTTTACGGATCATATCCATCGAATCAAAAGCATCTTCCTGACAGTAAAAGTAGGGACTCTGAAAACGAGCGCCACCGCCAACTTCCAGATGGGTTATCCCGGCGTCAACAGCGGCTTCAAGTGCGGGAAGAAAATCTGCGGTAATGACACGAGCACCGATAACAGATTGGAAACCATCCCGGAACGAGGTGTCCATGAAGCGGATTTTTTTCATTTTTTTCCTTTTTGGGGGTGAAGGTTTAATAACTACAATATGAACAGAGAAAATGCTTCTGCCAAAATTATTTGGCAGTATGCGCATGAAGAGCGGCGGAGATGACTGCGATCAGCTCGCTGTCATCGGTTTTAAGTACTGCCGGTGCTGCTTTAGCGGTGGAGCGTTTGTGACTCTTTTCCGGTTCGGGCAGTAAATAAGAATATTTTCCGGCGAATTTCGCTACGATATTGGTGACCCAGACCTGAATGATCAGGAATAAAAAAACAAAACTGATACCCAGTGCTGAGATAATACAAGCATTGATAATAATTTCCATGAAAGCTTCCCTATGGTAGAAGGTGACCGGATGGAGAGTATACCATGATCTTTGTCGTGATCACGATGAAACCCTCTCTTGGAGAGGACTTCTTGGATTATAGAAGACCAATTGCAAAGGAATTAATATATTTCAGAATACGTTTTTTGCGAATCAGTTTCACCCTGGAAAGCATGTTTTAACTGTTTTTGGGAGAATCGGGGTGGGGGGGCGGAGAAGTGTGAAGTGCGGGGACGGGGAATCGGTCTGAAGCCCGCTGATGCGACGCAGGTCTGAACTACAAGCGTGCCCATCCGACGAACGCACATGTCCCGGGAGAGGGGACACATTTCCTGTTCTGCTGGCGGTCGCTTACGATCGCCGTGAGCAAGAACGGGGAACCGAGCCCGGGCCAAGCCCGAAGAAACGCCGCAACCAGTACCACGCATGTACCTGTCCCGAAATGACCTTATGGCGCAGGGTGAAATTTCTCGTGCGAAGGCACGGACGTAAAAACGTATTACTCCAGGAAAAACGGGGTGTTTTCGTCGATCAGCTTTTTCAGTATTTTGGGCTTGCTTTCCGCTGTCGTAACGGGCTTTTTCTCTGCGTCGTCGCTTGTTTGTTTGCCGGGTGCAGGCATCTCGCTCACAGGGGGGGCTGGTTTTGCATGCATGGGGGTCGAGATCGCCGGAGCGGCAATATTGGGGACTGGTTTTACTGTTTCGGCGACGGTTTTTTCTGCCAAAGCGGTGCTTGCATCATCCGGCGGACCAGATTTCCCGGTGAACTTGTCGGAGCGAATGGAGGCCGGAAGTGCTGGAGCAATCGAAGCCTTCTGGACTTGCGGCAGAGGAGCTGCATCCGGAACAGAGTTGGTCTTACGGTTGGCAGCAGCCGAAGGAGATTCCCCCTTTTTCGTTTGCGGTTTTTGTTTTTTTATGGCCTTGTTCGGACGTTTCAACGGTTTTTTGGGTTCAGCAATGTTATTTTCTGCCGGAACAATTGGTGTTTTGATCGTTGTGTTGGCATGCGTTGTATCGTGCTGAGTATTGGAAGTAGAGGAAGTGTTTTGTGCAGAGACAGGATCGAGCCGGGTTGCATCCGCGGTGGAATTCTCAGCAGAGTCTGCGATAACCGTTTCCTGTTTTACCTCATCCCCTTCTTTATTTTCAGGTTCTGTCGGTGCGCTGGTACCTTTGTTCAGCATGGTCACTGCGGTGACCGGGTAGTTGGTCAATTTGAAGCCTCGGGCTTCCCGAGAACGCATTGGATTGGTGGCAAAATCGACGGTGATAGAATTGTAGGAGCGGCGGTTATTTGCAGCCAGCTCAAGGCGAACGACAACGCCGCTGTTGGTGTAGAGCTGTTCAATCAGACAATTCGGCGGGATGATATGGTATTCCTTGCTCAGGATAAACTGTCCCAGTTGAAAGCGTTTCGCATACCAAGTTCCTTCCTGACGATCCCGATAGAGGATGCAATAGACCTGTTCTTTGTCTGCCAGAAACAGATATTTCGTGGCGCCAATGTATTCTTTTTCCGGCACCGCGATGACTTTGCAGGTGCCATCATTCTTCAGCAGCATCAGGCGATCAAACTCCGTGCAAACTAGCGCTTCGTCATTTTTATTGCTCGCTTTGACATTGGTGCCGACAAAGAAGTTCAGCTTGTCGTGGTACACTTTCAGGTCCGCCCGGGCAATTTCCCGGACATTGACGGTTTTAAAGTCTTCGATCGTTGTTAAACGTGGATAAAATGGCCCGTATTTTTCGAGTAAATCCCGGATGAACTGGACGGTATAATCCGTGAGGTGGTCGAGATGGAATTTTGTTTTTTCCATTTGCTCGAGGATTTGTTCGAGTTCATCGGTATTCTTATTGAGATCGAACAGAGAAATCCTGCGGATATGGATCTGCAGCAGTTTTTCGATGTCTTCGTCGGTGATATCCCGGTGCAACAGGTGTCGGAATGCTTCGAGCCCCTTATACGTTTCACTCATGATTTTGCTCAAAGTCTCGCATTTTTCAATTCGTTTATAGATCCGGTTTTCGATAAAGATTCGTACCAGGGATTTGTCATGGAAGCGGTCTTCTTCCCGCTGTAGTTCAAGTTCCAGCTCGCGGCGTAGGATGTCCAACAGTTTTTCCGTGTTTCGCTGCAGGACTTCTGTGACGGTCATTTCGGCAGGGACATTTTCGCGAATCACCAGCAGGGTGGAGCGTATTGTCAGTTCACAATCCGTATAAGCATACAATTCCTTGATGGCTTCTTCTGCATAAACTCCTCGTGCCAAATTAATTTCTATTTCAACATTTTCAGCGGTGTAATCATTGATCGAAGTGATTTTCAGTTTGCCGCGACGCACAGCGCGGCTGATGGATTCAATCAGCGATTCGGTCGTGGTGGTCGCTGGGATTTCCCGGATGACCAGTTTTTTCTCACCCTCGGGTTCTATTCTCGCCCGCAGACGGATTTTACCGGCACCATCCTCGTATTCGCTGACATCCATAATGCCGCCCTGTGGAAAATCCGGGTGAATCGTAAAGGAGCGTTGTTCCAGAATGGCGATCTGGGCATTCAGCAGTTCTTTGAAATTATGCGGAAAAATCTGTGTTCGCATGCCGACGGCGATGCCGTCGGAGCCCAGCATCAGAAGGGAGGGGACTTTACAGGGGAGGCAGACTGGTTCCTTATTGCGCCCGTCATAGGAATCCGTGTAGGTAGTGATATCCTTATTGAACAGGACTTCCTTGGCCAGTGGGGTGAGCCGGCATTCAATGTAACGAGCCGCAGAGGCCGGATCCCCGGTCAGAATATTGCCGAAGTTCCCTTGTCCCTCAATGAAATATTTTTTATTTGCCAGTACGACCAATGCGTCATTGATCGAGGCGTCTCCATGTGGATGATACTGCATGGTGTTGCCGACGATATTGGCGACTTTATTGAAACGTCCGTCATCGAGGGTAGACAAGGCGTGTAGAATCCGGCGTTGAACCGGCTTCAGTCCGTCATCGACATCCGGGATAGCCCTTTCCTTGATCACATAGGAGGCATATTCAATAAAATGTTTAGAAACCAGGGCATGGAGGCTGTCTTCAACGACCGGGATCGGGGCAGGTGCGGGCTGTTCCTTTTCGTTTGGAGCGGGTAGATTGTTGTTTTCCGGGGTGCTTGTCATAGAGGTATGAAATTCCAAACAGCCGTTTTTTGAAACGGTTGTAAACGCATAAGTTCAGCGGAGGGGGGCGAGTCCGATCAATGATGTGAAAAGACGCGTTCCGGGGCGTGGAAGAGGGCAACGCCCAATTCATTGGCACGGGCGATCACTTCTGCGTCTTTCAAGGAACCCGATGGCGCGATGATGGCGGTAATTCCAGCTTTTGCGGCTACTTCGACACCATCCGGGAAGGGGAAGAAGCCATCGCTGGCCATGGAAGCACCCTGAATGTTTTCTTTGCCGGCATATTTATGCTGGAATTTTTCGATTGCCTGTTCAACGGCTCCAACCCGATCCTGTTCACCGGTTCCCACGCAAAGTGTGCCGCCATTTTTGACAATGACGACGCCATTGGAGCGGACGCTGATATTGATATACCAGGCGGTGAGCAGGTCATTGAGTTGAACTGGTGTCGCTGTCATGCTGCTTTTTACCAAGCCGAGGCTTTTGCTTTCCGCAGTGGCCGGGTGTAGGTCTGCCACCGAACGCATATTGGTCAGCAAAGGGTCGGCGACAATAATACTGCCATCCAGCAGAACTTTCAAGGTCTGATAAGCGGAAATCTCATCGCCGCAGAATTTCGGCAGTTGACTAAGGTCGCCGCATTGCAGAATGCGTACGTGCTTGTTCAGTTTGGCTTCCGGATTGCTGAAAATCATTAGAGCCTCGTGACTAAAATCAGGGGCGACGACACATTCCACGAAGCTGGTCATGATTTCGGCTGCGGTTTCGGCATCTACTTTGCAATTGAAAGCGATGACACTGCCAAAGGCAGCCCGGGGATCGCAATCGCGCGCTTTCTGGTAAATGTCTTTCAGAGTGTCCCCCTCAGCAGCTAGTGCGGCACCGCAGGGATTGACATGTTTCATGCAGGCACAGGCAGAGCCCCGGAAATATTTTACAATATTCAGAGAGTAACTGAGGTCTTCCAGATTCGTTTGCGAAAGGCCGCTTTTCCCGGTTTTGAGGACTTTCATGTCTCCTATCGGGCAGTTTTTGCCGCTGGGTTTATAGAAAGCTGCGGTTTGGTGGGGGTTGGTTCCGTACCGCAGGTCATCGACTTTCTGGTATTCCCGATCCAGGAAAGAAGCCACTTCCGGAAAAATCCCGAGGTGTTTGGAAAGGTAGGTGTTTCGGTTGAGTTTTTCGTCGGACATTTTGATTTCCTTTTTCAATATTATGATGCATTTGAATGTTGACAAGAGAACGAAAGGCAAAGGTGTGAACCAGAAATTGGAAGGCATTCAGCTGTTGTTTTCCGGGTCTTCCCGGTCTGCAAACTGCATGTCATATAGGCGGCGGTAGTTACCATTGAGCTGATACAGTTCGTGATGGTTTCCCTGTTCGATGATGCGGCCCTGTTCGATAACCAAAATGGTATCGGCTTTTTTGATTGTACTGAGGCGGTGGGCGATTGCCAACACCGTACGGTCATGCATAACATTATTCAAGGCTTCCTGCACCAAGTGCTCAGTGACCGTATCCAGGGCGCTGGTGGCTTCATCCAAAATCAGGATCGGCGGATTTTTCAGGATGGCTCTGGCGATGGCCAGTCGTTGTTTCTGGCCGCCGCTGAGCAGGTTTCCCCGTTCGCCGACTTTGCGGTCATAGCCGGACGGGTCGGCTTGAATAAATTCACAGGCATTGGCCTGTTCGGCGGCGGCCTGAATTTCTGCCAGGCTGGCTTCGCGTTTGCCATAGCGGATATTATCCGCGATGGAATCATTAAACAAGAAGGTGTCTTGGGAGACAATACCGACCAGATTGCGAAAATCCTGGAGATCCAGATCGCGCAGATCTTGCCCATCAATGGTGATTTTCCCTTGACAAGGGTCGTAAAATCTGGCCAACAGATTGGCCATGGTGGATTTTCCGGAACCGGTCTGGCCGACGACGGCCACCAAGCTGCCCTTTGGAATGCGCAGATTCAAGTCGTGTAGGATGTTTTTTTCATCCGGGGCATAGGAAAAAGTTACCTGTTCAAAAACAATCTCTGAATTGAATGTCTTCAAATGAACCGGATGAGCAGCGAGTGGCAGAGTGGAATCGGTATCCAATATTTCAAAAATCCGGTCCGCTGCCGCAGCACTTTTCTGCAGGCTGGCATTGATTTTAGCCAAGTCTTTGATGGGTTTATACGCTTGCTGAGCGGCAAATCCGATGACTGCCAAGGTGGCAAAAGAGACTTGATAGCGATAGCAGATCAAAACGAATACTGAGGCCAGAGCGATGGCGGAAAGTTGCATCGTGGGGTGCACCAGAACATCGGCCAGAATGGCCTTTTGCAGAGATTTGAAATAATCTTCGTTGATCTCGTGAAAACGGTCATATTCGTACTTTTCCTGATTGAAGGATTTAACGACCCGTATTCCATTGAAACTTTCGAGCATCCGTGAAGTGACCGATGAAATGCGTTCCAGGACTTTCTTTTCGAAGTTTTTCAGATAGCGTGAAAGCAGGTAGATAGGGATGACACAGAAAGGGAGGAAAAGGATCATCAACAAGGCCTGTGTCTGCAGTTCTGCTTCTCTTGTTTTACTGATGATAAATTGTCCAGCCACCAGAATAAAGATTGGTGCAGTGCAAAGTTCTGGGATCGAGTTGGCAATCACTCGTTCGATCGCATTGGTATCGTTGGTGCAGCGGCTGATTAGCTTTCCAACCTCGTTTTGGGAGAAAAAAGCCAGGGACTGATGCTGCATCTTATCGAACAAGCTGATGCGCATATCGGTAACAACCCGCGAACCGACCCAACGCAGATAATATCGGTTCATCAATTCGCCGACCGATTGCAGGGCAAAAAAAGCAAAAAGAATACTGATCAGCAAAACTACGACCGGTAAGGTCAGGGCTTGTTCCTGTTCGATGGTCAGATCAATGCCAAAACGATCAAAAAGAGCGTTGATTTTTTGTAAAAGACGATTCCGTTTCTTGATGGTATTTGGAATGGAATCCAGGAGTTCTGGCGGAGCGGGCGTAACAGCAGAGACCCTGTTTTCGGCTTGCTCTTGACCGACTTGTGCTGCTGGGATGTGCCCAATGGGCTGGCGCTTGGGACTGGCTTTCTCCGGATTGTGTTTTTTCAGGGGGATTTTGAGAATGGGGGCAGGCTGTTCGGCAGCGCCGGATTTAATGCCGGCTTCAAAAGCATTCAACCCCAGGTCCATGATCCGCAGCGTTGCGCTCATTGCGCCGCCGATGACAAAACCGGCAAAAACGCCGAGCAGGAGTTTAAACCAGTAGGGTTTGGCAAATTCTTTCAGTAAACGATAGTAGACGGCTATAGTTCCCGTTTCAGAAGGCTTGCGTTTTTTCTTGTTTTTTCTCAATCCCTGAACTCCTTTAGAATATGGAGCAGAGTCTCCACAACATATTTTTTCTGAATATGGGATAATTCAGGATAAATGGGCAATGCCAGAGTTTGCTCGGCGGCCGCTTCGCTTTCCGGAAAATCCCCGCGCTGATAGCCCAAGTAGTGAAAACATTCCTGCAGATGCAGAGGAATAGGATAATAAATGGCACAACCGACCCCAGCATTTTTCATTGCTTCCCAAACTTTATCACGTAATCCATTTTTCAAGCGGATAACAAACTGATTATAGACGTGACGAGTGCACCAAGGCGCACAGCTCGGACAAATAATTTCCGGACAATCGGCGAACAAGGTCTGATAGTCAATGGAATTTTTCTGTCGGCTTTCCGTCCAGGAATCAAGATATTTTAGTTTGCGGTTCAGGATGGCCGCCTGCAAGGCATCGATGCGGAAGTTGCTGCCGATGATTTGATGATGATATTGTGGCGCCATGCCATGATTGCGGAGAATTTTCAGCAGTTCATCGCGTTTCGTATCATTGCACAGAACCATCCCTGCATCTCCGAAACCACCGAGGTTTTTGCTGGGAAAAAAGGAAAGGCAGCCATAATCACCCAGAGCGCCGACGCGTTTGCCATGGTCTTCCGCACCAATGGCTTGGCAGGCATCTTCGATGATGCAGAGCTGGTGTTTTTTGGCCAGTTCCAGCAGGGGTTGCATGTCGGTTGGTTGTCCATACAGATGCACAGGGATAATGGCTCTGGTGCGCGGAGTGATGCGTTCCGCGAGCTTACGGACATCCATGGTATAATGAAGCGCTTCGATATCGACGAAAACCGGGGTCGCTCCAGCCCGGCAGATGGCTCCTGCAGTTGCAAAAAAGCTGTAGGCTGAGGTAATGACTTCGTCTCCGGATCCGATTTTTTCCGCCAGCAAAGCGATTAGCAGTGCATCAGAGCCGGAGGAAACGCCGCAACCAAATGCGGCGGAGCAGTATTCCACGATGGCCTGTTCGAATTCCGTGACTTTGGGTCCTAGAATGAATTGCTGGCTGGCACAGACTTCTGATATTTCCTCTAGAATTTCATCTTTCAGCATTGCATACTGCTGTTTTAAATCAAGCAAAGGTATCTGCATCATCCAGTCCTTGTGTTAATATGATATTTAAAAGGATTCGCAAAGAAGGCTATATTCATCGCTTGGCCGATCTGGTGGAATTTTACAAAAGGCAACGCTATAAAATAACTTGAAACTGCCAAACATGCAACTGCGCTGCTGCAGAATGCATGCAGGGTAAATTGGATGTTGGTCTGTGGTTCGTATGCGCCTTGCGATCGGAAATTTGCGGCTTCTCCGACGGACCGAAGCGATCCGTCGGAGAGTATAAGGGCAGCTGGAACGTTCTGATTCGCTTGCCGTTTTCACTTTATTTCTCTTCGGCGAAGACGATTAGTGCGTAGCCTTTGATGATGGGAAGCGTGATCTTCAGGTAGCCATCCGGAGTGCGTTCGAAGGGGATTTTTTCAGCGCCGGGTGCCAGATAGACTTCCTTGACTTGGCGTTCATCTTCCCGAAGCAGGATGTCCTGGTTTAGAACGATCAAGGGTTCTTCAATCATTTGGCAGGTTTTCAACCGCTGTTCCGGCTGATAGGCCAGAAAATGTACCATCCGGCGTCCGGGTTGCGAAGTGACGGTCACGCGGGCAAAAGAAGGAGCTCCCGGCGTACGAAGCAGCGGACGGGGCAGCAATTTTTTGAGCAGATTGGCAAAAAGTTGCCTCATTGGCACCGGTGCGCAGTGATAATAGGAGGTAAAAATCGGATGCGTCAGATAAGCGACTTGTTCGGTCAGGGTGACGGCGGGTTCGCCGGTCTTCCGATCCGGCGGCAGATAGACATTGGCCTGGTAGCCATCCCAAGTATGATTGTAATAGGGGGCAATGATTTCGCCAAGTACTTTGCAGCCGGGCCGGGCTTTGACCTGCAGTCCACGATCATAAAGAGTGATCGGCATATCCGGCTGCCCCTCCGTAATTTCCGGTCCATTTTGTAAAAAGGCGGGATCGTGGGGAGATTCTCCCAGGTAATCTACGCCCCATTCCGGAAAAGCGAAGGCCGTTTGCTCAGCGTTCAGGCCGGCTTCCGCGCTGGCCAGAATTTTACCGCCACGAGTCAGATGCTGAGTGATGCGGGTTTGATTTTCACTCTCCATCGGGGTGTAATCCGGCAGGATCAGCAGGGGATAAGACGACCAGTCTGAAGCCTGACTGACCACGTTAAACTGTTGTTTGAGTTCACAAAGCATGCGAGATGCTGCACAAATCGCATTCCACTCCCGTTCATAAATTTTGAACGCATTGGCTTCAAGGTAATGGGCTCCCCAGTACGGTTTGCTCATGACAATGGCCAGATCAGTCAGGGGTACAGCACCTTTGCACCAAGGTTCTATTTTCTGCAGTCGGGCATAGATTGCCGCATCCATCTTCATGACCGGTCGATTGATATCTCCCCTGGGGTGGAAATGATCGCCGATCGTCGTGCCCAGTCCGTTGGCGACGCCGTAGAGGCAGTCATATTCCAAGCTGGGCTCAGTACGGATACCACCGAAATCGCCCCAAGAGCGATGAAAGCGTCCGGTCATATTAAGGACTGGTTTTCCCAAAGTTCGCAGGTAGCGGGCGCCGACCTGTAAGGTTTCGTAACCCCAGCCGCCGGTCGGCAGGCATTCAAATTCCAGATAGCTGCCAATTTGCTGTTGTGCTTCAAAGTCAACCCCATTGAAATAGAGGAATGCATCTGGCTTAATATTCCGCACGGCCTTGGAAATCCGGCTTGCCATATGGACGATTTTGCGGTAATTAAAGGCATAAAGTTGATCTCCATCTTTCCAATCGATGCCTTCTTTTTCCATCGCTTTCAGGCATTCGATGCCGATACAGGGTTCGGTCTGCATGCAATCAAGAAAGAGTCCATCCACTCCGCAGTGTTGAATGGCTTCGACGGCCATGGCTTCCAAGTGGTCGCCATAATCACTGTTATAGCACATCTGGCGGAAGAAGCTGTTCATTGGGTCCGCTTTGTAAGTTGTCCCGTCTTTGCGGAGGATCAGCCATTCGCGATGGCGCAAGCCTTCTTCGTGGCTGAGGCCGGCGTTGATATAAGCGCTGATTTTAATGTTTTTGCGATGACAGGCTGCCGCCAGTTCTGTCAGCAGATCACGTTGCAGAGCCGGATGACGTATCCCCAGACTGGTATTATAATAGGCCGTCCCCAGATTGCAGCGAGCCGGAAACACGACGTATTCTGCCCCGATCTGCTGAAATTGATCACTGATCGCTTCCATATCAAAGTTTTTGCCGACATCGGGATTTGCTGGCATGGTATGGAAGTCAAAAAATAATGCTCGTTGCGGAAAATCCATGAACTACTCCTAGGAACGGGGATGGGGCTTAAAATTCACGATATTAACGAAAAAACCTGCTGTGATTATGTTCTGTATCCACT
>JBAXYW010000016.1:0-20346 GCA_041670605.1 Lentisphaeria bacterium | reverse complement strand
GACCTGTCCGCCGGCTCCGGTTGCAATGCCTTGACTCGTGATCCCGATTTTGCTTTTCAGTTTCTGGAAGAATTTCAGGACCGCCTCTTCTTCGGTACTGATGTCTGCCGACCCTGCAACGCAGGTGATGTGCTCATCAATCTGAAAAATTTTCTGGAAGAATCGTTGCGCAACCAATGTCTGAGTCGCCAGGTGTTTGATAAAATCACTGTGCAAAACGCGCGCCAGCTGCTCGCTCTGGACTGAAATCAGCCTCAGATGATCCTGTTGCAACGGAGCCAACCTCAGCACAGGAGAAGTAGAGACTGGCCTATGTCAGCAAGATCGAACATCGCAAAACATCTCTCGATATTTTCAAGCTTGTACCGAGCAAACACAACAGTGCGATCGAATCCCTGCAGAAAATACCTGTTGGCGCACTCAACAGCGGTTCGCCGTGCGGCCTCCTAAGTATTGGCAACCTACTGGCTTGCAGATGAATTTTCGGACAGGGCGGGGGAAGTATGGGAGGCGGAAAAATCCCGTAGAGCCTGCAGGTAGGCCTCCAGATTTTCCCAAGGGACTTCTGGCTCAATCATGTGAGTTGGCGAACAAAGCAGTCCACCCCTGTTGCCGGCGATCTCCAAATTTCGCAAGGTGACTTTTCGGACGTTTTCCGGGCTGTCGAAGGGCAGAGTTGTTTGTGTGCCGAGTGTGCCACTGAACGACAGAACATCGCCGTAGGTCTGGTAAATTTCTTCGAACGGCATACACTCAGGCTGGACGGGGTCCAGGACATCAATACCGGCTTCGATCAGATCAGGAATAAGCGGTGTGATGTAGCCGCAGGAATGATAGCTGATCAGTACCCTGGGATTGATGGCTTTGGCCGCACGGATGATCCGGGTAAGGCGTGCTTTCAGCCAGCTCCGGTAATGCCCCGGTGAAAGAAGCAGCGCTTTCTGCATACCAACATCATCGCCTAGACAAATCAAGTCGACACCGGCGGCGGCAAAGAGCTGAACTCGGCAGCAGGCAATTTCAGTGAGTCGTTCGAGATGATAGTCAGCAATGGGATCTTCGGTAATCAGATCCATCATCAATGCTTCCATTCCGCGCAGATACCAGCCGATTTCCCAGACTGTGCAGGACATCGGGGCGGCTGCAACCAAACCACGCTCATGCAGAGACTGAATTTCCGCTTTCGCTGGCGCTTCATCCGCGGGGTTCATTTCCGGGTATGGATAGCTCTGGAACTGTTCCAGGCTGGATAAATTCTCCATGGGATGATGCATACGGGTGATATGGAGAGAACCCGGTGCCGGTTCATTGGCAACACCCCATATGGAAAAGTTGGTGCCGGGATGAAAAATTTTACAGGGATAATATCGGCTCCAATCCTGTTCCTTTGCTTTTATGAAACTGCTTTCCAGGTAGCGCAGAGGGAATGAGAAGGTGTCCGGATAGGATGCGTCGGATCCATAATGCGCATGGAAGCATTCAATTTGCAGCGGGCATAACTGAAAAGAAGCCGGAGCATACTCATACCCCTGCCGTCGCCACAAGGAAAGAAGATTTTCACGGGGAGAAAGAGACATGGTAAGAATCCCTGGTTGAAGGTATGAAAGGACTCAAAGGAGGAAAAGACAGATGTACCCGACAATCCATAAAGATAATAGATTCATGAATTTTGTCCAGTTTTCATCGTAGGCTAGGCGATGGGATAGCAACATCGGGATGGATTTAAACGCTTTCCATTGTATCCGAAAACTCATTTGCGGGATCATATTACATTCTGGTTTGCATCCGCTGAAATCTTCAGGTGGTAGGCGGATGAGAGTGCCTTTATGCATTTGCAATGTGTCGGATGATATCACGGGATTATGAATTGCAAGGGAGGACAGTTTGTTCAGGATTAAAATTTGGGATCATTGCCGTTATGTCAGAGAAAAAGCAGATCCCTATCCGGAAATGCTTCGTCATTTACAGATCTGTGCAGAGGCTGGCATTGATACGACTATTGTTTACCTGCCGGAAGTGATTTCTCTGTCCCGGTATTGTCAGGCAGCAGCGAAGGCCGGAATCCAAGTGGAGGCTCGAATCTTTCCTGCTTGGCAGAATCCGGCTCCAGTCTTGCGAACTCTTCCGGAAGCCAAATGGCAGGAAATGCAGACCCGATATGGAATAACCCTCCGGGGAGCTTGTCTGAACCATCCCGAAAATCAGGCCGCTTTCCTGAAAGAAGTTAACACCCTCTGCCAGCAATTTTCTGCAGATATGTCGGCAATCAGTCTTGATTTTATTCGCAATGACAATGCTGTTTTATTGCTGGAATATCCCTGCGAATGTGCAGCCTGCAGGGAGCTGCGAAAGCATTATTTTGGAAAAGAAGTCTTGTCTGCTAATGAAGCTGCGGAGCCTGCCGTATTGTATAAAGAGCTGGAACTGCGCTGTCGCATGGTGCGTAATCTGGTGGAGGGAGTGAAAAAAATCACTGACGGGCATGGGCTGGCCTTGACGATGGCCGCGCGTGCCAATTATTTGAATGAGCCGGATATCAAGGTTGCTCCAGTCTGGGGGCTGGGACCGGCCGTCATCGAGGGGCAGGATTGGGTTGACTGGGTGGAGAGGGATCTGATTGATGCCGTCTATCCGATGAATTATCATACCGAGGAAGCTCTCTTTACCCGGCTGCTGCGGGATCATTATCGTTTGATGAGCCTCAAAATCGATAAACTTTTTTCAGGAGTTGGAGTTTCCAGTTCTATGGGTGAGCTGTCATTTGCGGCGTTGGAAAAACACCTGATGTTGGTAAGAGAGCTGGGAATTCCCGGAGCCGTTCTTTTCAATAAAAGCAATCTTTATAGCCAAGAACAGCTCCAGGTGATCCGCAGGATGACTTCTTGAAGTACGACTTCATATGTGTGATCTCTGTAGTTTGAAAGACAAAAGTAGCTCTTATGGGCTATCAGGCAGGCAGGAACGGAGATAAGCAGTCGCTCCTTTTGCTTTGTGGCGAAAAAGAAACGTCGGTATGCAGTAAGGCTCTGGTATCTTCAAGGAATGCCACATCCTGTATTTTCAATTCCAGATTGGCGATAAATTGTCTGTAGGAAGGTGGCTGTTTCACCACAAATGACAGATAACGCCGATAGCAGGACAAAACATCGTCTGCATAAAAAGCTTGAAAGCCAGGCTGTACTCATTGAGGGAAACCGCCTGCTTTTCCTCTCCATTCCTTTTTCCCCCTTCAATATTTTTCTTGCTCCTTGATTTTTTTTCTCTAAGGTATAAAGTAATTTTTATCAAGTTTCAGTTCCGGTATTTTGCCAAGTAGGACAAGCTGCACATGCCATATTCCGTGTCACGTATTTTTTTCCTGCTTGCCAGCCTTTCCATTCCGGGCGTTATCACTCTGCTTCCGGCGGCAACACCCATACTTCTGCCTGATCAAGGCTTCGAGCAAGAATACACCTTCTGGACCGGCGAAAAAAAAATGAGCCAAATCATCCCCGAAGCCGCCAGTACCGGTCGTTTCGGACTGCGCGTCACTGACGCTTCAACCACCACCGGAAGCAATCTGCAACTGACCGGCCTGGTCATCAAACCACAACAAACATACGCTCTCAACTTCTGGGCCCGGACCAAAACACCAGCTGCCGTTGGTGTCTATCTGGTCTTCCATGATGACCAGAATCTGCCCCTCAATCTGCCCGCCCGGCGCAACGAAATCCACCTTATTGTTCCGCAAGAGCCGGAATGGCGAGAGTTCAGATTGGTTGCTCAAGCCCCGGCCACCGCCCATACCGCCACCATCCGAATCCATTCCTTCAACGCCGCCACCGGAACTGTCGACCTCGATGATTTCTCCCTCCATGAACTAACTCCTGAAGAGGCTAAAATTATGACTACGACCGTTACCAAGACTGACAACGCCAATGCTTTCCCTGCTCTCAATCCCAACCGCGTCGAACAAATCACCGCCTGGTTGCCCTCAAAACCGACCGGCTTCGGCAAACCAGCCAGAGACCGTCTGGCCTGGGACAAAATCGCCAGCCAGCCCAACGCCGCCAAACTCATCGCCGCAGCCCGCAAAGACGCAACCCAGCCACCACCCGAACTGCCTGACGATCTCTACTTGGAATTCACTCGAAACGGCAACCGGACTCGATACCAGGCGCCTTATGGCGTCAGGGCTCAGCGGATTTATACTCTCGCCAAGGCTGAATGCTTGACAAACCAGGGCGAATTCCTGCCTGCCCTCGAAGCGGAACTCAAAGCCCTTTGCGCCGACCGCAGCTGGGTCATGCCGGCTCATGATGCCGGCTTGGAAAACTTCAACCGCACCCGCTACTATGGCGACCTGGGCGCCACGGCCCGCGCCCTGCTTGCCGCCACCGTCACCTGGTGGTTGCAGGACAAATTGCCCCCGGAGCTGCAGACCGACATCAAGGCTAACATTATCCGGCGTGTTCTGGAACCGTACCGGGAAGCCTTCCGAACCGGGCAGATTAAATCCGGCCTGTGGTGGATGACCTGCAGTAGCAACTGGAATGCCGTCTGTACCGCCAACACCGTCGCCACCGCCCTGACCGTTTGCGACTCCCCCGCCGAACGTGCCGAATTCGTCGCCGCTATGGAAATTTCCAATCCGCGTTTCCTATCCGGATTCACCCCGGACGGATATTGCAGCGAAGGCATCTCCTACTGGGATTACGGCTTCGGACACTACCTCTACATGGCGGAAATTATCCGAATCGCCACCTCCGGCAAGCTCAACATCCTCGATCATCCCGTCATCGAAAATATCTGCGCCTACGCCAAAAACATCATGATTGACGCGACAGTCGCTCCGGCCTTCGCCGACTGTGGCGTCAATGCTACGCCCGCTCCAGCCGTGCTCTGGATGATCCAGAAAAATCTCCCGCAGACCGTCCGTCAGCGCGTAACCATCAATGATACCGCCAACCTCGCCCTCCACGCCTTCACCATCATCGCCTTCGCCGAGGACTTGCCTACCACCGAACTCCCGCCGGAAAAACCGTTTTTTGTGGCACGCAGCCTGTTTGCCGACGCCGGCATTCTCGTCTGTCGTTCCCGACCCGACGGCCAGACTTTCGGCACCGCCATCAAGGCCGGTCATAATGCCGAGATGCACAACCACAATGACGTCGGCTCGTATCTCGTCGTCGTCAACAATCATGCTTATCTGGTTGACCCCGGTGGCGAACAATATACCCGCCGGACCTTCAGCAAAGATCGCTACCTCAGCAAAGTCCTCAATTCCTACGGTCACCCCGTGCCGGTCGTCGCCGGCAAGCTCCAACGCACCGGCCGCAACGCCAGAGGCATCATTACCCAGACTTCTTTCACTGATGAGCACGACACCGTCGTCATCAATCTCGCAAAAGCTTATGACGTGCCGGAACTGAGCGCACTCACCAGAACCTTCACCTTTGTCCGGACACGCCCGGAAATCATCATCCGCGACGAGGTGACTTTCTCGTCCCCGCAATCGTTCGCCACCGCCGTCGTGACTCTCGATAAACTTTTCATCCGCAACCAGCGCTCCCTGTCTATCTACGACGCTCAAGGAGCCTGTGCCGTTGCTATTGACGTGACCGGAGCTGACTGGACCCTTGTCCCCGAAGTCATCGAAAATCCGGGCGTCAAAAATGTTCCCACCCGCATCGGCATCAACTTGGCCACACCGGTGACGACCGCGACCGTGACGATGACCATCACGCCAACCGACGTGAATGACGACTGGCTCAAAATCGTGCCACTGCCCTGACCGATACCGCGTCCTATCCATAAATTCATTTGCGGGCCAAGTTCCCATTTATGAGAAGGAAAGCAATGATTTTGGCAGGAATTTCCATCGGACAGGGTTCTCTGCAAATGGTGAATTTGACACTGATTGGGTCTGCTTCCATCCTGAATTCCGGTATTCACACACAGGTTGCCCTCCGGCGAAGGACCGGATGCCTTGGGATGCAAGTGTTTGGAAGCTTCAGACTGCCCTGCGGAAATAATGTTTCAGAAGGCCGCCCAGCCTTTCCCGGCAGGCGATCCGGTCGTTGCTTGGGCCTTTCCACTCAAGTTCCGGGAACCTATCTTGATCTTTCCAGCGGTCCAAATCGGGAATATGACTTTGCCGGTCGCACGCTGCAATTCCAAAGCACCAAACAACGTGAAGCAATTTTCAAATATCCTGAAAGCGCATTGGCAGTACAGGCTTTGCGTGCGTTGGGAGAAAAGCGCATTACGCCGGAAATTTTGACCCGGCTGCGAAGATACTTCACTCCTTCGCAATGGCAAAAAATCCAAAAAGATACCACTGTAGCTTTTCAATCATCGCTGCCGTAATGCGCCGCGGCTGACTATATTTCGGCCCGCCATGCACCACGCCATGCTCCACCGCGATTAGTGACTCAGATCCGATGCGTTTCTCGATCCAATCCATCAGAATACCTACTGCCACGCTGTGATCCGGCGCCATCACTGACCGTGAGAAGTTATCCGCCAAGTTTACACCTTTCACCCGCAAGCTGGCTTCCGGCAAGCCAATCCGGGGGATCGCCCCCTCCAGAATTTGTCGCAACGAGTCTCCGGTCTCGAACATCGCGAACTTGATGCTCGAGGAACCGCCATTGATCGTCAGGATGGAAGGACAGGTGTGGATTGTTTTCATTTCTGCCACAAGATTTGCGTAGCCTCCAGGGGCACCGCCACGCCGCTGAAGTATGGGATTATCCGGGGCGTATAGTCCGCTGCCGGGCGATCTGCGGGTACTGCCGCGCGGTAGATGGTGACGTCTGACGTGCATGTTTTTTGGCGAACTGGTTTCATCTCCTGCTGCAGCGGGTTGCCACCGTTGACACCATCGGCATACATTTCGACGCGTACAGTATCGGGGTTGAGGTCACTGAGGTAGACTTGCACCTCAAACAGGTGTTCATTTTCACTGGTTTCCACTCTCACGTCACCGAAATGCAGGGAGCCCCATGCCCGCTCGAGTTGGCTATGCCAATCGACGATTTGCTTGCCGAGGGCGCCTTGATCCGCCATGCGCTGCCGGCAAGCCTCCGCTGCCGGCAGGTAGTGCTGTTCGGTATATTCTTGTACCGCGCGATTGGCTGAGAAACGCGGCGTCAATTGCGCCATGCTGTTTCGCATCCGTGTGACCCAAGCGGTAGGAATGCCATTCTCATCGCGGTTGTAAAACTCAGGGATTACCTCCTGTTCGAGCCGTTCGTAAAGTGCCAGGGCATCGGTCGCGTCCCAAAAGGGGTCATCCTGGTGCTCTTGTCCATCCCCCAGTGCCCACCCGACCTCAGGGGTGTATGCCTCAGCCCACCAGCCGTCCAGTTCCGAGAGATTGATGCCGCCGTTGACGAGCACTTTCATACCGCTCGTACCACAGGCCTCCCATGGGCGTCTCGGCATATTCAGCCAGACATCCACCCCTTGCACCAGATGTTCGGTCAAATGCATGTCATAGTCTGCGAGGAAGACTACGCGGGAACGCGCTTCCGGACGGCGGATAAAATGCGTCCATTCCTTGATCAGTGCCTGTCCTGCCTGATCGGCAGGATGGGCTTTGCCGGCCAGGATAAGTTGCACAGGGCGCCTCGGGTCGTTCAGGATGCGAAGCAGTCGTTCCGGGTCGTGTAAAAGTAGGTTTGGACGTTTATAGGTCGCGAAGCGTCGCGCAAAGCCCAGGGTCAGTATGCTGGGGTCGAACAGGTTTTTCGCTCTAGCGATGTCCGCTGGCGCTGCGCCCGAAGCGCTCAGTTGCCGGTGCAAGCGCTGGCGGGTGTATTCAACCAGTGACTTGCTGGCAGCGATACGAAAATTCCAAAGACAGGCATCGGTGACGCAGTTGACATCTTGTTCCAAGGTTTCCACGGTTCCCCGCCAGCGGTTTTTGCTGCAGGCTTTCGTCCACAGTTCGTCGGCGGTAGCCGAGTCCCAGGTTGGCATGTGGACACCGTTGGTCACGTGTTTCACAGGTACTTCTTTCACCGGCCAATTGGGAAACAGCGGACGGAAGAGCTGTCGGCTGACTTCGCCGTGCAGGCGACTGACTCCATTCACCGCGCCGCTGCCCCGGATTGCCAGATAGGCCATGTTGAAGCTCTCCGATGGATCCTTTGGATTACGGCGTCCAAGCGCCAGCAAGTCATCCAGCGATATGTTGAGCTTTTTCTCGGCATAGCCGGCCAGGTATTGCTCGATGAGGGTAGGAACAAATCGGTCAAAGCCGGCAACGACTGCTGTATGGGTGGTGAAAAGATTTCCTGAGCGTGTGGCGGCCAGCGCCGTGTGGAAGGGCAGCCCGGACTGCTCCATAAACGCCCGGGCTCTCTCTAGCACGACAAAGGCTGCGTGGCCTTCGTTCAAGTGGCAGACATCCGGTTTGATGTCAAGCGCATTAAGCAGGCGCCAACCGCCGATACCAAGCAACATTTCCTGCTTGAGACGCAGTTCCGGGCTGCCGCCATACAGTTCACTGGTAATGCCACGATGGGCTGGAAAGTTTGCTGCATCATTACTGTCGAGCAGATAAAGCCACGTTCTACCGACCTGTACTTGCCAGACCCGTAGCCAAACCGGATAGCCGGGCAAGTCAATCCGCAAGCGCAACCATTCACCGTTTGGCGCCCGCACCGGTGTGATGGGCAGTTGTCCGGGATCGTTGTAGGGGAAGAGAGCCTCTTGCTCTCCATCCCGGTCGATGATCTGACGAAAGTAACCACGCTGATACAGCAGTCCGATGCCGATCACGGGAACGCCCAGATCGCTTGCCGCCTTGAGCTGGTCGCCGGCCACGTTGCCCAGACCGCCCGAGTAAATCGGCAGTGCTTCACTCAACATGAATTCCATGCAGAAATAGGCCACACACGACAAGGCGGCTTTCGGATGGGCCTGCTGAAACCATTGTGGCTCCGCTGCTTTTCGATGTTTGAGTTCCAGAAGTTCATCCACTTGTCCGCGAAACTCCGTTTCGCTTAGCAGTGCTCGCAAGTGATCCGGCGAAACGGTCTGCAAGACAACCCATGGATTTTGCGTAAGTTCCCACAGTTCGGGGTCGAGTTGTCGCCAGACCCTGTCGCCATAGTGATTCCACGACCAGCGCAGATCCAATGCTAGCTCCGCCAGCGAATCGAACCCCTCGATGTCCGTGGGTAGTAAACTGTAGGTCGGATTCATCATGCGAATAAGATTGTTCATACTTTTTCCTTTGGTTCCTGTTGTGCTGATCATTGTGCTAACGTCTCCATTAAGTTGTTGAATGGCTCATTGAATTTTGCAATGCCTTCGTCTTCCAATTGCTGAGTTACCTTGTCGAGATTAATCCCAACTACAACCCCATCTTCTCCAGGCTAAACAAGACCAGCACGAGGATTACCGCCACGGGAAGAATGACCGCCCAGGGGTTGCGAACGGGCAGCACATCAATCAAGGTCTTGTCGCCAAGGTCGCCGACGTTCAGGATGCGCCCTTTGAGTTTCGGATAGACTGCCGCGTATAGACCGGCCCCGATCAGGATACCGACGATCCCACCGACCAGCGCATCAAGCGCCCCGTGTCCAATCGCGCCCATCGAGGTGCCGGGACAATAGCCCAGCGTGCCGAATCCGATCCCGAAGATCAACGGCCCTGGGATGTTTGTTCCCAGCGATCCCGCCTTCTTGTGAAGCTTGATCCAGCCTCTCCCGCGCATTGCATAGACACCAACCATACCGGTAACCATGGCGGTCAGCATAATTTTCAGCACGGTGAAGTCCTGCAACAGAAGCTGCCGCATGATGACTTCATAGTCGCATACACGACCCTTCTGCAACAAGAAGCCGAAACAGAACCCGAACAGGAGGCCAAGTGCCAATTGCAGGCGTTTGTTATTGTGAAGCGTAGTAAACATGGTCTGGCTCCTTTTGGTTAGAGTACTCGATACATCAACATGGCGGTGCCAATGCCGCCGATGAAAAAACAAAGCGCCGATAACAAGCTGCCCAGTACGAGTTGCATACTGCCGCTGATGCCGTGACCGCTGGTGCATCCACATCCCCAGCGCGCGCCGAATCCCATACAAATACCGCCGAAGACGGCAACCGCCAGACGTATAAATATGTTGGTGCCGAAAGCCGCCTGCCACATCGAAGGCGCCCATTCCCAGCGGAACGTGCCGGATATTCGGGCGGACACCAGTGCGCCCAGGAAGACGCCGATCACCAGCATCCATCCCCAATCAACGCCAAGCTTATTCTCCTGGTAATAGAGCTTGTTTGCGACCTTCGGGCCGCGAACGGCTTTCTCGATCATGCCGGCGGTTTTGCTGAATGCGGTTGAGATTCCCAGCGGGTGATCTGAGAAAAGGAAGGTAAGCCACGAGAGAACGCCGATCCCACCTCCCACCACATACGGCGACCAGCTCGGGTCGCGAAGCACATCAATAATTGTATTCATGGTCATCTCCTTGTTTTTTCTGACGTTCTGTCAAAAAACATCGCTTTATTAGTTTTATAACCATCTCATTATGAATTAGATATGTTTCAGTTTATCATGATCCTGCATGAAAACTGAACATCCTTTCACTTTGACTTTTAAAAAGGCCTCATAGTGGCTTTGAGCATTCCGTTCTGTCGGCTCAAAGGCTGAACCGTTCATAGTGGATTCGGTTGCCGGCAACACCCAATTCCTTCAATGACTCAAGCACTTTCTCCATCATTGCGGGCGGTCCACACAAGAACAGGTGTGCTTTTTCGAGTTGCTTGCCAGCTTCCCGTTGAATGAAATCGGTCGTAACATAGCCCTTGGAGCCCTGCCAGGCAGAGTTTGGTGATGAGAGAATATGGATTGTTCTGACGTATTCCGGCATTCCGGCCAGTTCTTCCCCGAACAGAATATCTTTTTCGGTTTTGTTGGCGTAGATAAGTACCGCGGGACGTGGGTCGCCGGTATCGCGTAGGTAGCGCAGCATGCTGATGATCGGTGTGATCCCGACACCACCGGCAATGAACAGCAGGGATTCGGCCGGATAGTTGAGCAGACTGAAGCGGCCGAATGGACCTTCGATGTGAGCCTGATCACCGGGACGTGTCTCGCCAATGGTACGGGTGAAGTCCCCGGACGCTTTGATCGTTGAAGTCATCGGAGCCCCTCCCGTCGGCGCTGACGAGATGGTGAAAGGATGCTCCTCGGTTGATCGTCCTGGGCGAATCAGTTTCAGAAACCAGAACTGTCCCGGACGGTGCGGGGGCATGGTCGTGCCGTCTTCAGGCTCGAACGCAAGTGTCCAGGTGTCATGCGATTCACGATCCACAGACGTAACCCGAAAGAGCTTTCTGCCGAAGAATGGCACAAAGACGTTGCGGAACAAGAAGAGAAAAGCGGTCATGGTGAATAGAGCAATCCAATAGGCTTTCATTCCTGTGCTTCGCAGATCCGGGCCGACCAGTATGCTATGCACAAAGCCAAGGATGACGACCAGAATTGTCCCCTTGTGAATGAACTGCCAGGTATTGTAATCCATCCGAAGCTTTCGGAAGAACATCGCCAGCAACACGGTAAGCACAAGCAGCAGGAGGCCTGCTTTGCCGACGTTGATCGGCCAGGAGGTTTTCAGTCCGAACAGCGACCCGCTACCTTGGTCAAGAGCCAACAGCACGGGATGCATGAGGATAAGCGCCCCCGCCAAGACGCCCATGCTTTTGTGGAAGTTCATGATGGTATCAAGACCAAAAGGCTTCTCCACCCATTGAAAGCGAGCACTCAACGCAAATTGAAGTACCAGCAGTGAGAACCCTAAAAGTCCGGCCCCTTTTCCCATCTCATCCAACAGGGTCTCATCGGATGCAGGCCCCATCCAATACGCGAGCGCAAGCGGCAAAGCCGCCAGCGCCACGTAGAAAACCAAGAGACTGCCGCCCCAGATCGCATGATCGCGCCAGTCCAGTGAGAATGGTTTAGTCATTGTCACGTTCCTTGTATGGTTCATCATCCTTTTCTCCACCGGTTTTGTTGTGTGTTGTTTCGGGCTGTAGCCTCTTCAGACGGTACCTTCGATCTCAGAACCGGACTTGCACGCTGTCACCCCAGTCGAACTCGGAGTGCCATTGACAGTGAAGTGAGAACATCTGATTGACGGTGTAGGAGATGCCCGCCGCCCCTGCCCAAAGATCATGGATCATGCGTGTTGTATTGCGCCTCGCTGTGAATCGCAATACGCGGCGTCAACTCGAATGCTTTCGCCAAATTAATTCTTGCGCCGCCAGCCGAATCGACCCAAACGCAGGACTCCAGATTCAACGGCAGGAGATAACGAACCCCTAATACCCCAGTTGGTAATCTGCGGAAAAATTGTTCAGTTTCTGGATGCTAGTCCCTCCCAAGTATTTCTTGTATTCCGTGGTTAAAATTGTCTATAGTCCAGCCCGATGGACTGCCCGAGTGTTTCCAGTTGTCTCAGGGGGGTGTTTTTCATGATCTTGGGCTTTCTTTCTCGGTCGCCATTGTCATTTGTCATTTGGGCCGCGAGTAAACGTTTTTGCTGAGTCCGTCATGGCACAGATCGATGATTTCCATGCGCGGGTTCGCTAGAGGGTGGCGCCCGGAGGGGCCTGCCATCAGCACCGCCAAGTTTCCGGACAACCGTTTGCGCTGCATCCACTGCTTGGCAAACTCGTTCCAATCGTCAGGATACTCGGGCGCGTGAACCGGAGCTACTCCGTACGTGAACTGCAGTCCGAAACACGTGCCTTCCTCAGCGCTGACAGCCGCGATCCACATGGGCAGCTTGAACCGGGAGACCATTCGCGCCGTGTATCCCGTGACCGTGGGAACGATGACGACCGATGGGGATAGTTGCGCCACGGTTTGCCGGACGTTGCGCGAAATGAGGTCCACGAGATGGGTGTCGGGGTCACGGTCATAGGGAGAAAAGCCATTTTGCTCCCGCTCGTCGGTGCGATACGCCTCAGTCACGACCGCGATCTTAGCGAGCATATTCACCGCCTCAACCGGGAATTTTCCCAGAGCTGACTCTTCGGAAAGCATCACGCAATCAGCACCGTCCAGAATGGCGTTGGCCACATCGGTGGCTTCAGCCCGAGTCGGGCGAGATTGGGTTGCCATCGATCCCAGCATTTGCGTGGCCGTGATGACGGGTTTCCCGATTCGGTTGGCCTTATCGATTAGTTGCTTTTGAACGACGGCCATCCTTTCTATGGGAGTTTCCACTCCCAAGTCACCGCGAGCAATCATGATTCCGTCGGCAGCCTTCAAGATTTCATCGATGTGGAGTAGAGCTCCCGTCCTTTCGATCTTGGCAATGATGAATGGATGATGTCCCAAGTCTGCTGCGGCTTTCCGCACGGCGTCAACATCGTCCGGCGTCTCTACGAAAGACTGGCTGATCGCATTCACACCGTTTTCCAGTGCGAACTTCAGGCAGTCGTGGTCGTGGTCGGTAAACGCACTGATCCCCAAGTTGATGCCGGGGAGATTCAACCCCTTTCGCGAGCGCAACTCGTCTCCAATAAGCACGCGGCACTCGAGATCGTGGCCGACGACTCTGATAGCCTCCAGTTGAATTTTGCCGTCGTTCAGAAATAGGCAGTCACCGGGCTTGACGACTGAGAGCAGACGCGGGAACACTGCGGAGACACGGCGCTGATTGCCAATGATCTCATCGGTGGTCAATGTGAACGCATCTCCTCGTTTCAATTCGATTGGCTCTTCGGCCAATTGCCCAATCCTCATCTTTGGACCTGGCAGATCGGCCATGATCGTCACCCGTCTGTCCACCGCGGCGGCGGCCCTTCGAAGGTTCTCGATTGCGGCTTTGTGCCAAGCAAAATCGCCGTGCGACAAGTTGATCCGTGCGATGTTCATTCCGGCATGGAGCATTTGTCGTAGGACGTCAGGCGATTCGGATGCCGGTCCGATTGTGCATACGAGCTTCGTTTTGTTAGGGGCAAGCATCATGAGTTCATCCTATTCGTGTTTCACCGATGCCTGGCTGGCCACGGACTGCCGCCCGCAGCTCTTCTCTGCCGTGATCGGACTATTTGATCTTTGTCCAGCTGGTAAAGAGGTTGGCCTTGTTCCAATTGCTTCCCCTATGTCGCAAAACAACTAGCTATTGATGAGAGTAACCTTGCGGGGTGTCCGGCAGGGAGAAGCGTCTTGGCGTCTTTGGCAACACGGTCGTAGAATCAGGCATGGCGTGACTTTCTGCGGTAGGTATGTCCACCTCCCCCCCAATGCATAACGTCGACAACAATGGCTGCAATGAAGAGCGCCAGCCAGCCGCCGGTCAAGGCGTGATTGTTGTTCAGCATGGCTGCAACGTAGGCAAGGGTGGTATACGGCATGAACACAAATCCCAAGAGCGGCCACAACCGGGTTTCAAACGCGCGTCCGAACCAGTTTGTCAGCAAAAAGGCGATGAACATCAAAACGCGAGGCACGGCTAAGGCAATAATTACAAGTATGCATCCCATCTCTGTTCTCCGTTATGATATCGAATTACCCCATTGCGAAAATTTTGCCGTTGCCTTTTTCCCAAGAGTGGCTCGAATTATTCGCCAGGAAAAAGACGCGGGCAGAAAGAGCATTCTGCTGATCGCAACAACGACTGTAAAGATACTCATATTTCTCCATATGATCCATTCCTTTCCGCTAAGAGTTTACTGATACTGCTCCGATATTTCCGGTTTTGTGTGCTTGATGCTGGCTGTTGCCGTTCCTTGATGGCTGTTTCGACATCCGTGTGTGAGGGTAGATGGCAACGATAAAATTGCTCTTAACTCATACGTTTCCTTGCGATACTGACTTAATATTACAAGTAATGTATACCGGGTTAGCTGTTGATGGTATGGGGTGAAACCCTACCTCTGGGCTGGAGACGGAGGGAAGGGAGCATTTTCAAAGCATTCCTTGCCGTGACGCTCGGCAAATGCTGGGGGAAAACCGGCAAAACTCAAACGGTATCTCACCCCGGAGAAACGCCCATATTTCAGCTTACGAATGGCTTTGACGCGGGAGACTTTGCTTGCTGTCTGGTCTCCAGAAAAACTGCCGGACGTTTTATTTTCACGGGACTGTAACATAAAACCTGTGCCGCCTATTTGACTCGGTGCTATGGCTTCAAAAGGCTATCTCAACCGGGAGGACATACCGAAATCGTTTTTCTTTCTCATCAATGGGAACTTGGCACACCGATGAATTTTCGGACAGAACGGGCTGCTCCGGCTTTTTTGTACTGTGAACGCTTCGTTACAGGTTCTCAATTGCTTGGATAAGCGCCAGTCATCACATTGTTCTCTTTATACCAAGTCCAACCACTTGCTCCCCTAACCGAGTCCCCAAGTTGTCCTTCCGCTACCGCTTCAACATGCCCGTCGCCAAAAAGAATATTGCATCGTCCGCCATGCCGGAAATGCGGCAGTCCGGAAGCACCTTGGGCATAATTGTTGTCATCAATACGGTATTGCTGTACCTTTGGATTGCCACGCTGCGCAGAATCTCCTATCAAAATCATTTCTCCAGGTGACTTCCATTCTTTTTTGGCAGCGCCATTCAGCAGCATTTTCGGCTTTGCACCCATGCGGTAGCGGTAGCCTGCGCCGTATTGCGAGGGCATCCGCATCCCGTATGAACCGGTGAATTTGAGCCCGGGCATGGGACAGGTTACAATCGCATCTTCCTCCTGAATCATACTTGTATTGACGGAATAACGAAGATAGTTGCCTCTGTACAGATCAAGATACCAGAGATGCGCTGGCGAATACGTTGTCACAACCGGCGGCAGCCAGTCTTCAAAATCGTCCATATAGGCGAGCAAAGCCAGATTCAATTGCTTGAGATTGGACTGACATGTAACAGCAATTGCCTTGCTGCGAGCCTTTCCCAGAGCCGGCAACAGCATCGAAGCCAATATGGCGATAATGGCGATTACGACCAGCAATTCAATCAAAGTAAAGTACTTTTTCATTTTGATTTTTCTCCTTTAATAATTGAAAATAAATGACTTAAATCAGGGTTCAGTGATCGTTAGGTAAAAGTAAGCGGAACGGTACAAATCGCTTTCAACAGATGTTTTTATGTCGCGAAACAACCCCCGTAATTCCAGCTTGTAATCACCTGGAGGCCAGGAAGTCGTATCAAATTCCAGATCGAGTTTTCCGGGTTGACGTTTTCCGCCTTCGAACCACTGCCAGCCGCTGATATTGAGGCTGCTCCAGCGTGGATCCTGGTTTTTATTCACCGGAATTCCGGTGGCCTCGGAAAAGGCTTTTGGCACATATGGAAGATATGCGGAAAGCAGGTAGCCGGAGAAGAACCGGTTTTCCGGAAAGGAATAATCGACTTGGACTGGGAGTTTATCTCCACTGGTCAGGATTCGCGACTGTACGTCTGCTCTGATGCTGATACCGGTTGCATCGGCAAGGAGAGTAGCTCCACTGCAGATGAACATCAGCACTACACCGATTTTTTTCTTAAGCATAGAGAGTTTCCTCCGCGTTTTTTTTATCTGTCACCTTTGTAAGATTATTCATCAGCCTTACTCCCTGCTGACGCCAGTCAATAAAGTTCCACTTCAGTTAAAAGGTAGCCATTGCGTAGCGCCTGCCAGCGATCAATCCGGATACGCAGGCGCTTGAGACGGGTTTTGGGGAAACGCAAAGTCATGCAGCCATCCTGCAACTTCTCTGTTGCGCTCAGCGTGGTGAATGTACCATCTTCCTGTGGCAGTAAAATGCTGGCCGCCTGCAGTAGAAAGCTATGATCCTGCGGATCATAGCCGGCATAAAGACGCACTTCTGATACCTCCTGTTTACTGGGCAGAACGAGCTCCAGCCAGGGGGCGGTATCGTCTTTTTTCGGCAGCCAGGAGTAGTATGGTTGCGGAGGATCGGTCAGTCCATCCAGCAAATAGTACAAAGTGCCGGTGTCTTTGGTAGGATAGGTTGTTCTTTCACTCGAAGAGGCTAGGCGTACCATATTCTCCGGAAAAATCCCCTTGCCAAAATTTTGATAATCGCCGGCAAACAATTCGCCGGTGCCAATGATATTGCCGTTTTTTTTGCGTGCGGCAATGGCCGCCTGTATCTGCCCGCGGACTGCCTGCAGGGATTCCACCCGGGAAGCAAGCGCTTCGTCGTTCAAGAAAACATGCGTTTCACCGCCGGCAAAAACATCGGTAAATTCTTTCCCGCTCAAAGAAACCGAGCGCTTTTCCCCGGCGACAAAAAGTTTTCCGCCGATCTTTTCGTTCAGGTGGAAACGAAGGTTGCGTGTTTCGCTGCTGGTGTTGACGGCAATGATCCCGATCAGACCCTGATGTTTTTTCATGCCGACCTGAAAAAAACGGTCTTCGGGATCGGACTGATACGTGACGGCTCCGGGAATGCTGTTGTGCATCAGCAACGACTCCAGAATCCGGATTTCCCGGGTGACCGCATCGCTGCCCATACGTGCTGTTTCAAAGCGCGAACTATCGTAGTAGGCATACATGGTAATCCCCTTGGCGTCATGCAGCAATGCTTGATAAAACTGGCTGCGGATGTCATCTAGGGATGGCGGCACCCCTTTGAGCTTGCGATCCGGCGAAAAAGCCGGCCAGGGGGAAATCTGCAGCATCAGCCAGCCGGGACGATCAAGCGGTTTGATCGCCTGCATCCACTGTGACGTGCACCAACGCGGTTTGCCGGTGCTGCCATCTTCGAAATACTGTGGATAACAGTCCGGCATCAGGATATCACAGCCCCTGGCGAACTTGTGCATGCCTTCCGTGCCGTAATTCAGCATGAAAGTCGGATGATAAGGATCGAGGTACTGCATCATTTCCACCATTTCAACATACCAGCCCGGATTATGATCGCGAGCTTCCGGCTCATCAGCCAGATACCAGCCCATGATGCCGCTAAGCTTCGCTGCAGCCGGCAAAAATGCCTGCATTTTCTCTTTTTGAGCTGCAGTGACACCCGCACGACGATCCTGCGGATCACGAAAAATTTTCCATCGCCAGTTGTTGTAATTGACCGGATGAAATTCCTGGTATGGCGTATAAATGGCGATACTACCGTTCTTTTCCTGCCTCTCAACTGTTTTCCTGAAACTCTCAAAATCCTTGAAATGGGCCATATTGACGGCCGTATCATACAGGGGGTTCGGAGGAGCCTGCAGATACCAGCCGATGGGCAGACGGGGTTTCCCGTCGTAGTGCAAAATGCCTTCCGCATCCAACCAGACTTCGCCAGGCTGATATGGCAATTTGCGGATGGTCAATTCACTGTGCAGCGGAACCTCAGCATCCGACCCGGTAATGCGCACCGTATAAGCACCCTCCGACCATTTGGCGGCATCAAAACGAACCCGATTTTTCGCCTGACTGACGGCTATCTCAACCTTTTCGAGCAACTCCCCGCCGGCGGTCGTAACAGTCAGAGGAGTACCGATGAATTCTTCCAGCAGGATTTCCAGTTCGATGCTTTTGTCTGGCATGGTCGCATACAGATTGTTCCGGTAGGCGGGCTTGAGAACCTTGATTTTCAACGGCTGATAGCGCAATTCCACTGGCTTGCGAACCGTCTTCAAGAGATACCCCAAGCTGGAATACAAGGCAAAATCAAGCTGAAACTCCCCCTGCACCGGCAACCCGAATGAACGCTGCTGCCGGCTGAACGACGTGTCCTTTATGTCAAACTCCCACTCGTCAGAAACGACTCTTGATGACGTATTGTCCAGCAACGAAACCCGCCCGCGGCAAATGCGGAATTCCCCGCTGTGGTTGATAATATCAACGGCAAACTGGCAGTTCATGGCTCCGGAAGCTTGATGCTGCAAAGCCGTCGACAGATTGGCAAACTCCCATTGATAGGCAGCCGGAGAGAATGACTCCATCTCCACGCTCTGAAAATCACGTACCTGTATGTGGCTTTTTAGTTTACTCAGCCTCGAAGACGCACTCAATTCTGCCGGTTTGACCGCATAGCGGTTGCGCCCGATATTGAAACGCCAGAAGCGGGATGCACTGGGAGAGAAGTTGATTGCGCCAAAAGGCAATGCCAGTTCCACAACCCATTTATCAGCATGACGGCTGGTATGGGCGCGCAAATGATTTGAATACGGCTGTGTAAAAACATAGTTAGCCCGGTCGGTATTGTCATCTTCTCCCCATAACCCACAGGAAATCCCCTGGCTGTTGACAATAAATTTATACAGATTCAATAAATTCTCATCCGGAACCAGATTGATCTCCAAGCTGTCATGCATCCAGATCATGGAACTGTCCTGACTGTAGACCGGCTTATCAACCAGACTCGTCATCGAAGGCTCATCACACTCAATCCCGATAAACAACTCATGCTGATTGTGAAAAACCTTGAACCGGGTCGCGGCAGTAGCCGCATCGTCCGTACCCAATATCCGAAAATCCGAACGCCACGGAACCCCCTCCCAGACCGCTTCTGATAAAACACCATCCAAAGCAATTTCACCCCGTAAATACGGTATTGTGAAATCAACCGCCGCTGAACGATGACTGAAGACCAATAAAAAACAAACGATCAGACAGGAAAGAAGACAACCCGGCCAATGTTTGCTGCGCATACTTACCATAAATTCGGCCTCCTAAAAAAATCCGATTATAAATGATTCACTTCCCACAAAAAAAATGTAAAGAAAGACAACAAAATCCCCTTTATCTATTGAAAATCCCCGGCATCAGTGATCTGCTGCCAATTGCCATTGTTGATCAACACCCGCAACCGATTGGATAGGAAGCATTCCAGGCCATGCAAAACCTGCTCACTGACCCGAAACTGATCATTCATGAGCATCTGGGCATCGAACTGGTCGGGCTCGACAATCTGCCAGTCCTGCCCGCATGAAGCCCATAACCTGTTTTTTAAACTATGACGAATACGAAAAAAAACCGGTTCTTCAACGATTTGTGGTTCTTCGACGATTTGTTAAAATGAGATAGTATGCTGTTTTAAAATTGGTATTGTCCGAAATGTAGTTGAAAAATAAGGGGAGGGCGATGTTCAAGTATTGGCATCCAACGCCGTAGGCGTGACATCATGAGTAACCCCAGGCGGAGCGAAACGGAGCCTGGGATAAGGGCACCCCATAAAATCGGAAGCCTCGGAGAGGCGACACCTTTTTCACACTGGGTGAAGCGAAGCGGAACCCGTCGTGGAGAAACGCATTTTTCCCTCATTTTGGATGTCATTGCCGTTTGATTCTGGCAGCTCTTTTGCCGGTTTGGCGTGGCGGTTTTTTTGAACGAAGACAACCACCATCTCCAGCCGTGTCGAAAAAAAACAGGGGAGTTTTGCATATCAAAGATGT
>JBAXYW010000015.1:0-20536 GCA_041670605.1 Lentisphaeria bacterium | reverse complement strand
TGACATCATGCCGGCGGAAGAACTCTTCATACTGTGACATAAACTGGCTGACCTGGCTGATCGCATCAAAACTGCGCCCATCCAGGATTGGATATTCATAAATCAGGATGCCGCCGCTGGCATCACTAGCACGCCGCATCAACTTCGCTCGACTAAGCCAGCTGGGACTGTTGCGACTTTCAATATTATAGGGATGGACAATTGCTCCCAAGACCAAGGGGGTGTCGCCGAGAGCCTGACGCGTCGCCTCAATCTCTTCGACTGGCCTTCCATAACCGCATTTACCCAGATCAATTTTATTTTTCAGCAGCGACCAGTCAACACCATAAAAGTGTTTTGTGGTTTCGCTTTGATAGCCGCTGTAAACCGAGAAAACCAGATCCGGCTGATATTCATGCAAAACATCCCGGAAAAGACCCGCCAAAGCCGCCATTCTCTGATCCATAAAAATAGTCCATTGCTGATAATACTGTTTTTGAATTAATTCAGGCGTCAGTTCAGCTTTAATATCAGGATTTTGCTTTTTAAAATCTTGCATACATAAGGGACAAAAGCAGGAGATATAAGAATCCATCACCCGGCTTTCATAGTCCCAGTTAACATGACTCGGCTGATTCCAGCGTTCCATCCAAGCCGGCAAACGCTCACGAAAATATTGTTTGAAAGCGCCTTGCTGCAACAAAGCCGTACTACAGATAAACTGCTTGCTTTTTTTCCCGTTCTTATCAATCAGGGCGCAGTCAGGATATTTGGCTAAATAGGGCTGGCAATCGAAATTCCAGCTAGCAAAATTCAGCAAACAGAATCGTTTCAGGATCGATTTGGAATAAAATCCTGCTTCCGTCACTCCCATCGTTTTCATTTGGTAAGCAAGCTGTTGTGATAATACCTTGTCATCCATCGAGCTTAGCCAACTCGTCCACATTTGAACCATCAGTTTTTCCGGTTGTTTCCCTTGCAAGGCCGGCAACAGCGTTACCGGCAAAACTTGTGGAATTTCCCGGATCGCGGCTTGTTTACTGCCAGCATGGAAATAAAATTGGCAATGATTGGTAGCACTCTTTTCTGGCGCCTTGACAATAATGGCAAGCAATTGGTGCGTTTTAAGCTTCCGGTTTGAAAGCATTTGGTTTTTGAATCGAATCGGATATCGGATATATTTTTGTTGGTTTCGCTCGAAAGTCTCTGCCGCTAAAACCTCCAGCTGATACAATTTATAATAGCCAGAAACCCCCACTAGGCTGAAAGATGCCGGCATCTCCCAATAGACTGTATAGTCCTCTAAGACATAACCTTCAACGCCCTGAGGCACAAAAAGGATTTGCTGAATACCGTCTTTATTGATAAAGAGACCTTCACGGCGCCATTCCGGCCAAATCTTGGAATCCTCAACCAATAAATTTAACTGACGAGCATTGTCTTGAGCGGACCAAAGACTGTCAACGGAAAATTGTTCGTCAGCGACCTGAAAAGTTCCGGAAACGTCGCCAGTGACCCGGATTTCCAACTTATTCAGGCCAGTATTGAGAGCCGCTCCTGACTGTACTTGGCGATTATTAAGCCAAAGTTCACCAGAACTGAGCTGATAATTTAAGGCCATAGACTGAGCCGAAAGGGTATAAATGGGTGAAATCAAAAAGGGGCTGAGCTGGTCTGCCGGAGCCAAACTCCACTGAAACTGAAATTTGCCATTTTGAGAAATATTAAACTGTCCCTTGTTTTTGCTGTCATTCCAGAAACGCTGCCAGGGCGAAGACTCAAATTTTAGTTTGGCTTGAAAATGCAACGGTTCTGAAGCAGCGAACTCAAGCACATTAGCGCCTGGGCTGAATTCCGGCAGGGTTCGTATTTCGCAACCCGGGAGATTCTCAAGCAAACGAAGTTCAGAAAAATCTTCCAAGACATGAAATCCCTTTGACAAAAGTTGCCAGGCGCTATTTTCCTGGCTGCTTTTTTCTATTCTGCCGACCATGAATTTACTCTCCAGGCCTGGCGTCAGCGCCAGTTTTTTCAAAGGGATGGCCATTTCCACGTTCCAGGCGCCATCGTCGACGCTGGTGACTACCTGGGCTTCAGAATTCCAGGTAGAATCCCTTTGGCTCCAGATATCCGGTGCCGTCAAAATAGAGTCACAAAGAAAGCCCGCTGGATTGATAATAAAATCATAAGCAGTTTTCTGCTTGGCATCCGGCCAGAGCAGTAATAAAACGCAATCCTCTTGCCAAATCTTCTCGGAATCATTTTCCCGCAGGTTGTTTTTAAATTCATGCAAGCGGTTAGCGGCAGGTACTAAGCAGGAAGTTTGACAGTGAAAGGCCACATATAGCATGCGGTCATCATAAAGAAAGCGAACTCGGGTTTGTTCCCGAGCAAAATTGTTTTGTCGGTTGAGGATGAAAGGGCCAATTTCAATTGCTGATTTCCAGCTGTTGTCATCCAGTTTGCCATCCATGGTCGGGGCCTGACTGGTACGGGCAATACTGAGCATGCCCTTGGAAGAACTGTCGCTAGCCACTTTGGCGTCCAAATTCTGCAAGTCCGGATTGCTGCTGATAATAACCCGGTCAACCCAAGCCTGACAATTTTCTTCGCCGGACAAATTAAGGTCGGCATTGGGATGTAGCGCAGCCGCCGGAACCGGCCCAATTTTCAGCCATTGCCACTGATACGCTTGAACGATATCAGCGCTACTGAGGCGCTGATGCTCGAAAACGACGTTTAACTGCATCGGCACATCAGAATCTTTTTTACTGCGACAATAAAAAAACAAAGGAGCGCTACTGGCCGGAACCGGCAAGCGGGTGACTTGATACCAACGACCACCGCCAATTGCCTGCCCTCCCGAAGTCTCGGCCATTTTCTGAATTTTTCCATTGCTGCCAGGATAGTCTTCGGCCTCAAAATCGATCCGGTCAATCGCAACTGCAGGCCAATCGGGTTTGGCGGAAGAAGTCAGCTTGAAGTCTCTGAATTCAAATTCAGCCCCGATATTTTTGCTGGCATATAGGGAAAGGTTAAAAAAACTTTGTGATTCATAATAACTGAGAGAAATAGTTTTCCATCGTTCCAATTCTAATTCTGTGTCAGGGCTATAAGCCCAGGCAGATGAACCAAAAATCCCTAACTGTACTTTTCCTTTGCCTCGGACTTCCACTGATACCGTATAACGTAAATTTACTTGTGGCAAGGTAATTTTGGTCTGTACGCCCCCCAATCTTTCCTGGCTTTGAACCAGAAAACTATTATCGCCAGCAGTGACAGTCGCTTTAAAAGCCTGCCAAGCTGGCGATTCCTGTAGCTGAGCCATCAAGCCCCCGGCAAAAAGACAGAAAATTATAAAAAACTTTTTTTTCGACACTGTAAACTCCCTTTATAAACGCTTGTAAATTGTATGATTATTAGTGCTAATTAATATTTTAAAACGTACTTTAAGACAAGCAGCCCAGCTTCTGGACTGCGATTACAGCGAAAGCAAGATCACCTTGCCAAACTCTTAATTATTCCCAAATAGTGTCGATTTAGCCTGAAGCGGATCATTGGATCGGGTAAAAATTACTATTGCTAATCTGATCTATGGTACGGCTTTCCGCATGACCATCATAAAAAACAATATTAGCCTGTTTATTATGACAACACCAAATGCCTTTTCCAATAGTACCACCCCCTTTCCATCCCTGCAAATCCCATTGAGTCCCCCATTGATAATTGGTCGCGACCAAATCAGAACCCGTGCGGTAAGCGTCAGCAAAAAGCAAAAGTATTGAAGGTTTTGTGACTTGGGTACTCCGGCACTTGCAATATGTTCCGTATTTCGCATAACTATTCATATGTGCATTGTAGCCATAGTCAGCAAACTCCCAACCCGCCCAACCCATTTCATTGACAGGACAATCGACCGGACCATTTTTCCGGATGCCACTAGTTACGCTCCAGGTCGGATCGCTTTCCGCATGCATGCCCAGATAGGGAGTCGCAAACCAAGAAATGCTGGCCCAACTATTAACCCAGTAAGTCGTAGAGCTATTGATTTTTTTACTGCTAACAAGAAAATAATCATCATTGTCCTGCAGATAAAAGGTATGTGCCAGACAAAGATTTTTGAGTTTATTCATGCAGGTGACTGCCTGGGCTTTCTGGCGTGCCTTCGCTAAAGCTGGTAACAACATGCTGGCCAAAATCGCAATAATCGCGATTACGACCAATAATTCTATCAATGTGAAACCTTTTTTCATCAAAATTCTCCTTTTAGTCATTTAAGCAACGTTTTTCACACAGACAAACCAGCTTTGTTTTGAGCGATTCAGATGTAACATTTTCACCATTCAACATCTCAATCATCATTTGCATGGCACGACAACCAGCAAAATTAAAATTCTGTTCCATGGACGCAATTTCTTTATTTATATGGGTAAGAAAGTCACAGTTGTCATAGCCAATTATATGCAGATTGCGGCCAACCTGAAAATTCAGCTCTTCCGCGATGCTCAAGCAATCAAGCAAATAATAATCAGAAGGTACAAAAAGCCCCAGCTTCGAACAATGCCTATGACGGCTTAAAACCGAAAAGATCCCCTGCAGGTCAAGCGAACGATGCTCGCTGGGGATGAAAAGCTTCTCCACTGTGAATGGCACTTGTCGGCTGGAAAAAAAATCGGAAAAACCACGCACCCTCTCGGTAAAGTAAGGCGACATAAAACTTAAAGCCAGATAATCAGAACAGGATAAGGAGTGTAAATAAGCACCCGCTTTGCTGCCACCATCATAATCGTCAAATTTAATGATGGCCATCTGACCTGTAGCCAACTCTTCCGCAAAACGGGTATCACCGGGATCTGTATTGAATAAAACCACCTTGCCATTCTTGTGACAAAAATTCTTTAGTTGCTGGGTGGATTCCTTTTCCGCTCGCAAACTGTTATGATAGTAAACAATAATCCCCAAATTCTCCTGCTGGTTGACCTTCTGCAAAAAAGCAAGTAAATCGTCGTTGTTGCCAAAATAAAAATTCAAGGAAAGATTGTGCTCAGCAGAAATGGTAGACATGCCTATGACAGCATCACAGATCAGTGAACGACAAAAACTCGGCAGAAAAACACCAATCGAAGCAAACCGCTTCTTCCGGACACAAGAAGCAACATAGTTGCGCTGAAAATCGAACTCCGAAGCTAAACGACGAATCTTCTGCCGGGTCGCAAGCGAAATCGTACAAGAACGGTCAGGATTGGGATTCATAGCCCGGGAAATGACTGAAACTGAATAACCTAATTCTTTGGATAATTCAGTTAAATTCATCGCCATAAGAACCTCTCAAAAAAATCCAGCAAAGGTTTGCTTTAATCAATTAACTATTAACATATAATCTGAAAAGCATTTGTCAAGAAAAAAAATCGTGACTTTTACTTTTACTTTTATTATTTTTTTTTGCACGCAAATCAGTTAAAAACTGTCACTCGATGGGATGGCTGTGAGCCAAAATTTCGATGCCAAGCGTGGAAAGTTTGCCGCATGGCAAAAAACAGTTATCAACGCGGCTAATTTCGGGAAAATATAGCTGAAATCATTCAAGCTGAACTTGTAAAAGTTGCCGGCGATAGTAATCTATTATCCTATCATTTTTAAGGAGAGTTCGGTATTCTCAAGTAAATAACAAATCGAGAGCAAACCTATGACTATTTTTATTGACAAGTCTTTCCCTGGGGGAAACATCACCGTAGAACAGCTAGGAGAGCAAGAGCTGCTGCTTAATCCGGAACTACGAGACACCGAAGGCAATTGGTTCTACTGGAGCTGCCGAATTCGTGGAGTTGCCGGCAAACACCTGCGCTTTCGGGTGGAAATTCCTGCTCAACGCGATTATCCGACTCTTTCCTGTCTGGGGCCAGCAGTCTGCTCCAGCGGCGGACAATGGCATTGGAATCCACTTGCACTGAATAGCCCTACATCCTTTGAATATCAATTTGCTGACGATGAGAACGAGGTCTGTTTTTCCAATACGATCCCCTATACAGAAAGTAATTGGCGGCAATTCTTGCAGGAATATCAGTTGCAGGATGCAGAGCTATGCCGTAGTCGGGCAGGACGTCAAGTCGAGAAACTGGAACTGCAGCGAGGTCAGGGGCAGAATCAGTTCATCATCACGGCACGGCATCACTGCTGTGAGACGATGGCAAATTTTGTACTGGAAGGGATGTTGCTGGAATTGCTGCAGAACTGGCCGGATTTTGCGCTGTTAATGCTGCCTTTTATGGATAAAGATGGCTGCGAAGACGGGGATCAGGGCAAAAATCGTCGCCCCTATGATCATAACCGGGACTATCGGCCGGAAGGCAGTATCTACCCCAGCGTGCAGGCTTTACGTGAATATGTACCACGCTGGCTGCGTCCTGGTGCACGGCTCTTTGCCTTCGATGCGCATTGCCCGATGTTGGCCGGCAATCAGTACCCGCATTGGACAGAAACAGCCAATCCGCTGTTACGCTCGCGCCAACACCGTTATGCGCAGTGCCTGCAAACCGTACAGACCGCCGGCTTCGGTTTCCATGCCGCCACCGGCACGCCGTACGGAGTCGGCAACAATGCCGAGAGTCGCCCTACCGCTTGTAATTGGTTCGCGACTTTGCCGGGCATTGAATTCCCATTCACTGTTGAGACTCCTTATGCACTCTGCGGCAGTCAGTGCGGGGTGTATGATTATGTGACTGGCAAGCCCCATAGTGTTGCAGCTCCGGGTGTGTCACCGCATGGACAAATAGTCCTGCCGGAAAGTGCCCGCAATTGGGGCCGCGATTTGATTCGCGCAGTGCAGCATTATCTGGAAATTCCTTAACCACAGAGTAACCGTAAAAAAGCTGTAGTGATGAGACCCATTCCCCCATCGACTGAGAAATTTATGTAATTCAGGCATTAGCCTCAGACTGTCAGGCCTCGGAGAAAAATCATTTGTGGAAACACTTGTTTTCCCTGTGGTCAGAAAGTCTGAATTTGTACCAATACGCTTACGCGGATCGATCCAGTCAAGAAAAGAACGCCCTACCCGCTAGAAACGCCCCTGACCCATTTCCCGTCATCGCTTTGCCTGACCGGAGCCCCTGCATATGTCCAGAAATTCATTCGTCGAAGCAGACTTCATCGTTAACAAACTGCTCGAACTGGCTTGCGATGGCATTGTAGTAATTGAGGCCGTTGGCATCATCACTCTGATCCGCAAAGCATACACGGATTTACTCGGCATCCGTACCGTTGAAGCGATTGGTTGCTGCGCGGGAAGAGGCTGTATGGCATGCGCACGGGAAACTAGCGGAACCGCACGCGGCAATACTATTGTCTCGCCATAGACGGCGTGCACTATCACACTTCCAATGCGCCTATCGGCCATTCGACGCACAGAACTCATTCCACCGGAAAGACAGAATACATGCTGATGGCTCTGGAGGTCAACATTGTGTCGCCCTCTGGCATCCGCATCCCGCTGATGACACAGTTCATCGAGAACCCCGACGGGGAATACGACAAGCAGGACTGCGAGCCGAAGGCGGCTAAGCGTCTGTTGGGACAAGTTCGGGCGCCTGAGGCTGATCATACTGCTCGACAGCCTGTACCTTTGCGAGGACATCTTCTATATCTGCCGTGCGAACGGATGGGAACTTTCCGTAACTGTGAATGAAAAGACATCTGCATTCTTGAGGGAAGCCGAAAGGAGAATGAACGGAAAGTCGGCTAAGCATTTCATCGGCACCGCCCCCAAGGACGGAAGAACGCGCAAGATCTCTTGGTGCAATGGGGTGAACACAAGTTCGGAGAGACGAAATTCACATTGAGCGTCATAAAGATGACAAAAGACAACAGCGAAAAGGAAGGCTACTTTGTCTTTGCTACCACAATTTTCCTACATCACAACGAAGAGACCGCATTACACATCTTAGACAAAATCTGCAGAGCGCGCTGGCAAATCGAAGAGGCATTCAAAGTACAGAAGCACCACGGGTTTGAACTGGAGGCGGCGTTCGGCACAAGGGGATACGCGGGGCAAAACTATTATCTCATCGTGCAGATAGCCGACATAATACGGACATTTATGCTGCATAGCAGCTTCTTCAGGAGGTTGCAGCGGCATGCGAACCGTGAAGACATTCCGGAAGCCATTCAGCGTCCAATGCTGAATTGGTACGGAACAATCGCCAATTTTATGGACAGGTTCCGAAGGGCGATCCTGGCCCGTGGGCGCACAGAAATCGACATGGGCAGATGGAGACTTTCATACGATACCGGCTGACCGGACTACCGAACTCCGCCCCAGTCCAAAATCCGTACACATATATAGATAAAATAGAGGCCGCCAAACACTCTCAAGACATCAACGCTTACAGGCTAGGTGTTAAAGGAGTGAAAACCGCGGCCATAGGAAATCAATACCCTCGTTTCAGGACTGCAAGCGGGGAAAGGAGAAAATGTGTTTTTCGAGCTTCTGATTCTTTTGGACTGGAAAAAGCGGGTTTTATAACGAAAAAAAGTTGATAATGAATTGAAAAGTTGTAGATTATCTGTTATACGGTTAAAAAAAGGTAAACCTTACATGGAGGCAACCTGCCAAGTATTAGCCGGGCGTGCTCAAGGGCTTTTATCCTGAACGTCCGGAGTGAAACGCTCCGGAGATTCATCAGAACAGCTCCCGGTTCAAGCCAATCGTGTACGACCCTGACTGCGGCTCCGGGTAGTTGCTGTGGACACTCGCCAAAGTGCTTGGGCAAGAGAACGAGCAGCAGGGATTTTACGGGCAGGAAATCAACAACAACAACAGCAACCTGTGCCGCATCAATAAGTTCCTGTATGACGTCAACTACGAGCAGTTCGATATCGCTCATGGCGACACGCTGGCCGATTCGAAGCATTGGGATGACGAGCCATTCGGCGCGATTGTCGCCGACTTGAAAAGAGTTAACGCATGAGCGACAGTGACCTTATTTTATACCAATCTGAAAATAGTGGCATTCACATCAATGTCCAGCTCGAAGACGAAACCGTATGGCTGACGCAAGCGGCAATGGGCGAACGATTCGGCTGTACGCCGGAAAATGTTATTCAGCATCTGGCAAATATTTACGAGTCCGGGGAATTGGGCTTGGCGGCAACTACTAAGAAATTCTTAGTAGTTCGCCAAGAAGATATGCGGCAGGTATCCAGAACTATCAAGCATAATAACCTCGACGCGATCATCGCGGTAGGCTATCGGGTGAATTCCAAGTGGGCGACTCAATTCCGCATCTGGGCTAGCGAAGTCTTGAAGGAATATATCGGTAAGGGCTTTGCCTTGAACGACGAGCGCATGAAGACCGGTCGCAATAGAACCTGTTTCGAAGAGTTGCAGGAACGCATCAGGGAAATCCGCCTCTACGAGAAAGTCCCCTATCAGAAAATCAAGAACCGCTACACCACCAGCGTGGATGAGTTGCACTCAAAAAACAATCCAAAAAACTTTTTGCAGTATTAGCTAAAATTAGGATTGAGGTATAATTATGAGACAACAAGCAGAAGCATACCTAAGGATAGCACTGAATAATCCAGTCGCTTCTTTTCGTGATGGTCAATGGCAAAGCATTGAACAGCTTCTAAATAGAAACCGGATCCTTGTTGTACAGCGCACTGGCTGGGGGAAAAGCATGGTCTATTTCCTTGCCACAAAACTTTTGCGTGATCAAGGGGCTGGTCCAACTCTTCTGATCTCTCCTTTATTGTCGCTAATGCGGAACCAACTTGAGGCCGCACAACGAATTGGTATAAGAGGTCGCACCATCAACAGTACCAACACTGAGGAATGGGAGCAGGTACAAAATGAGCTGGCATCGAATCAGGTGGATGTTCTTTTAATCTCAGCTGAGCGATTGGCAAATGACGATTTTCGCCAGAACGTTCTGGCGAAAATGGCCAACAATATTGGGCTATTTGTGATCGATGAAGCCCATTGTATATCGGACTGGGGACATGATTTCCGACCGGATTATCGGCGGATTGTACGAGTGCTGCAGGCAATTCCGTCTAATGTGCCAGTTTTAGCAACCACGGCTACTGCAAATGACCGGGTTGTAAACGATATTAAATCTCAGCTTGGTAAGAATATTATTCTGCAAAGAGGCTCGTTGGTCCGCAAGAGTCTGAAACTTCAGAACATCAACATGCCAAGCCCGGCAGCCCGGATGGCATGGCTGGCGCAAATTATTCCAACTCTCCCCGGAAGCGGAATCGTTTATACACTCACCCAGCGCGATGCCGAGCGGGTAGCAAAATGGCTCCAGATTAATAGCATTGCTGCCAAGGCTTATCATGCAGATATCTCAGATCGGAATGATGGCAGCTCAGTTAAAGAAGAACTGGAACAACAACTTCTGAACAATGAAATCAAAGTGCTGGTAGCGACGGTCGCCCTTGGAATGGGTTTTGACAAACCGGATCTGGGTTTTGTCATTCACTTTCAACGTCCGGCATCGGTAGTCCATTATTATCAGCAAGTTGGCCGAGCTGGCCGTGCTGTCGATGAAGCTTATGGCATCTTGCTCTGTGGTGAAGAAGATGACCATATTGCCGATTTCTTTATACAAAATGCTTTCCCACCTCAGCAGCATGTTTCTGAAATTCTCAGGGCACTGGATAAATCTGCCAACGGACTTTCTGTTCCGGAAATGCAGCGCGTTTTGAATCTGCGGAAGAACCAGATCGATAAAACCATTAAATTTCTGACCGTTGAATCTCCATCGCCGATTACAAAGATTGGTTCAAAATGGCAGATGACAGCAAGGGCTGTTGCTTATCAAGTAAACCAGGCATATGTCAATGCCATCACCGATATACGCCGGGCAGAGCAACAGCAGATGCGTAACTACATGGAGCACACTGGTTGTCTGATGGCCTTTTTGCAGGCTGCTTTGGACGATCCGTCCCCAACAGCTTGTGGGCAATGCAGAAGCTGTAACCCTGCGCTGCTGCTAGATGAAACTTATGACGACGATTTGGCCAACCGGGCCGGGCTGTTTCTTCGTAGAAGTTATCAGCCGATTCCGCCAAGAAAGCAGTGGCCAGCCGCAAATATGTTTACTCAATCCCCATTGGGTGGATATCGAATTCCACAAGAGCAACTTGCCGAAGAAGGCCGTACCTTAAGCCTTTGGCGTGATGCCGGTTGGGGACAGCTTGTGGCACATGGTAAATGCCAGACCAATCGATTTGCTGACGAACTGCTAGCAGCCTGTGTTGAGATGCTGCAGGCATGGTCGCCCGATCCAGCTCCCCAATGGGTAACCTGCATTCCATCATTGAACAACCCTGAGTTGGTACACGATTTTGCCGCAAAGTTGGCGAACGCACTCGGACTGCCTTTTGTGCCTTGCATTGGAAAGGTACGCGCCAATCGTCAGCAAAAGTTCATGGAAAACAGCTACCAAAAAGTGAGAAATCTTGATGGTGCGTTCACGATAAACTTGCAACACAAAAACGATCTGCCATGCCTTTTAGTCGATGACATGATCGATTCCGGATGGACTTTCACTGTGGTATCGGCTCTATTGCGTAAAGTGGGTTGTTCCGCTGTATATCCAATGGCATTAGCTTTAAACTCGCCAAGGATGGACTGATGATGAATGACTTTTTAACAGAAGATACAAAAGCGATTATTCTGCTCTGCGGAGTTTTCGGACAGGGTGGCTCCGCAACGTCTCTATCGTTGGCTGAATACTCATTGCTTGTCCGCTGGCTCATCGAGGTAAAATTGCGCCCTGGTGATCTTCTGCACAAAGATAATATATCCGAAGCCTGCATCGGCTCGGGTATCGATAAACAACGCTTGGAATCACTGCTCGGTCGAGGGGTTCAACTTGGCTTTGCGATTGAAGAATGGCAGCGCAATGGCATCTGGATTATCAGCCGAAGTGATACCGATTACCCAGTCCGATATAAAAAGCATCTTAAAGACGAGGCTCCAGCCTTGTTGTTCGGTGTGGGGAACCGTTCCCTACTACAAGGTGGCGGGCTTGGTATTGTAGGCTCTCGTAATGTCAATCAGGCTGGCGAAGTCTTTACCCGTCAAGTCGCTGAACTCTGTGCATACCATCGTATGCCGGTTGTTTCGGGAGGCGCTCGGGGAGTTGATCAGATTTCCATGAACGCGGCGCTTGAAGCCGGTGGCTTTACGATAGGCATTCTTGCCGAGAATCTTTTGCCGAAAAGTGTAGAACGCATCTTCCGTCAGGCTATTGCCGATGAACGTCTGTTGTTACTCTCACCTTACCATCCCAATGCCCACTTTACTGTGGGAACAGCCATGGAAAGAAACAAGCTGATCTATGCCATGTCGGATTACGGTCTAGTGGTTAGCGCAAAATACAAACAAGGCGGCACCTGGGCTGGTGCTGAAGAAGAACTCAAACGGAAAAACGCACTGCCCGTCTTTGTTCGGATTGGAAACGACGTACCACAGGGAAACTGCAAACTACTGGATTTTGGCGCCATATCATGGCCCAACTCGATGGATCGCAATAACTTTAGGCAACAGTTACATGACTTAGCAGTGAACTCCAGGGACAAGCGGCCTAAAAAGACTCCGAGCCTCTGTGATTTTCAGGCGGCTCAAGAAACTGCTCCCGCTGAAGAGCGGGCAGCAACCAGCGAAGTTATGGAAGACAAGCCAACAATCGCTGAACCAAAGTCTGTCGTTGAACCCATAGTCAAAACAGCGGAATGCCCAGCCTCAATATATCAGGCCGTTTTGCCGATCATTTTGAAAAGATTGGATAGCCCAGCCACAGCCGAACAACTTGCCGAAACCTTGGAGGTGAACAAAACACAGCTCGATGCATGGCTGAAAAAGGCTGTGGACGAAAACAAGATCATTAAACTGTCAAAACCCGTGCGTTATCAGAAGGCAGAATCAGAAAAGCAGGGGCATCTATGGTAATAGAACTTTCTGAAAAACAGATAAAGGAAGGATGGCAGATCATTAAGTTCGGCAAGATTGCCAAAGAAGTGCAGTCGATAACCCAAGCCCTGCTGAGACACAAGAGGATGGAAGCGAAAATCTGAATGAGCTTGTTTTTTTAAAGAGAAGCTGTATTTTACATTTGTCCTACGGATGTTTGTTTTAGCAAACCACACCACATCTTTCATATTCAAGGGAAAAAAATGCAAGTCTGCAATAATCATGTCCGATTTGGCTCTGCGATAAGAACATCTTTCACTCTCATTGAACTGCTTGTCGTTATTGCCATTATTGCCATTTTGGCAAGCATGTTACTACCAGCTTTGAATAAAGCACGAGAAAAAGCCAAAGCGATTGGCTGCCAAAATAATCTGAAAAACATTGGTGTGGCTCGGGAATTTTATGCTGCAGACAATAATGAATGGATTGTCCCTGGTGCACGAGAGACTGTCATCAATTCGAACACATGGGTAGAATTGCTGATTGGCTACGAAGGTTCCACGCCCGTTGCCGGCGCCACGTTCAAGAAAATCCCAAATTTTGTTTGCCCCAGTGAGCCGGTTGCTTTGACTTTACTTCCAGGGGGATTGTTTAAGTATACTCATTATATGCTAAACAATTATTTGAGTGGTAAACCCGGGGTGGCTGGTTCTGATAACTACGGCAAAAATCGCTGGCGTATGCATTCGAATATACGGAGGCCGTCGCTGGCAATTTTTTGTGGCGACAACAATCGGCAGAATTCCTATACTGGTGATTATAATTGTTATTTTTCTTTTCGTCACAATACTCCTGAATATCGAGGCAGCAGTTCTGCCCTGACACCTTTGACTTCTGGTCGCTCGAATCTGGCTTTTATTGATGGACATGTGGCGCCGGCAAGCTGGAATGAGATTATTCGAATGCCAGAAGAACTTGGCGGCAAATATGATATTTATTATTCCGCTCTGAAAACGGGTTTTTTACCTGATACTGGCGTGGCAATGCCCTAGCTTTCTTTGGCTGGCAAGAGTAAAAAACAGGCCATTGCTAAGAAGCCGAAACAAAACATGCAGAACAAACGGCACAATGCCATACCACTGCTTGAATGCGGTACATCTCGAAAAAATCAAGTTGAATCAGGAAAACGAAAAATGAAGAAACTTTTGTCGATTGCAAGTATTCTGCTACTGTGTGCGACAATGAATGCGTTGGCAGCCGTGACCATTGTCAAAGACGGCAAAAGCGATTTCGAAATTGTTATTAAAACAGCGGCACCGCAGCTCACCCGTTTTGCGGCCGAGGAATTGTCCTGCGCTTTACAAAAAGTGACTGGAGTTCAACTGGCTCTGACAGAAAAGCCGAGTCCGGGCAAGAAAGCAATTTATCTTGGCGCTCACTCGGATTTGAAAGGAAAGAATTTTGATCCGTCCGAATATGAAGGCACAGAGCGTTTTCGTATTGATGAATGGAATGGAAATCTGGTAATTATGGGAGCAGAGGAAGAGAAAAATCCACTTTCTAGAGACTATGGTAACTTTGGACTGCTCTTCGGTGTTTATGATTTTCTGGAAAAATATCTTGGATTCCGTTGGTATACGCCAGGAGAATTCGGAGAGTGTTTTGACGCATTAACTACAGTTACCGTTGACCAGCTGCCCATTGACCAGACTCCGCATTATTGGAGTCGCACCGTCTGGCCCTATTTCTATAATGAGTTTAATCAAGAAGAATCCATGCTTTGGAACCGCAGAATGCGGATGTTTGGAACTGGAGATGGCGGTTCCAACCACAGTTTCCAGGATATGTATTTTCTCTACAAAGACAGTAAACCGGAAATTTTCGCTCTCAAGCCGGACGGCAAAAGCCGTGAGTTCGGAACCTTGCGCAATTATGCCAAGCCTGAGGAGCGTCAGTGGGCTACTTATCCACAGTTCTGCTTCACCAATCCCGAAACCATCAAGGCTTACTGTGAAATGATTGACCGTTGGTATGCGAACGATGCCGAGGTACGTAAAAACTGGATTACTCGGCACCCGAGCGATACTCGAATTTATATCGTCCCCGATGACAATTATACATCGCAACCTTGTTACTGCCCGAATTGCCAGGCAAAGATCCGTGAGTGCGCTGGAGTTCATAAGGGGACGATGACGAATCTAGTCTGGGGATTCACTAAGCAGGTGGCAGAATACTGCCAAGAAAAATATCCGGATAAGAAGGTGATGGCACTTGCTTACGAAGGTTATTATCAGCCTCCGGAATTTGAGCTTCCTGACAACCTGGTCGTTCAGATTTGTGTCAACCCCTATATAATTTATATGGGGCAACCTAGTTACCGAAAGAATTTTGACCTCACCCTGCAACAATGGAGCCGTAAAGTCAGCGAAATATCGGTTTGGCACTATCTTCTACCTTACGATTTCTTTCCTTATGCTATGCCGCAACTCATGTATGACTGGCACCGTAGCTACCCCTCGATTCGAGCTGGATTCTTGGAACTCAATAATTTCGGAGAGCCGGGAGTCCCATTAAAATATTATAAACGCGGTCGTTGCACATATGATCTTGGGCAAACCCATCTCAATGTCTATTTCGCGATGAAAGGCATGTGGGGAGCGGATCTGGATGTGCCGGCCGAACTCGAGCGCTATTACCGCTCTTTTTATGGTACTGCTTACCAGGAAATGAAAGAGTATTATCACCTTACGATCGGACAATGGGAGCAGGTCAAAGACCCGGCAGACACACCATTGAGTGCTTATGCAAAGTTTTCTGGCAAAAAACTTTATGAGGAAATATATTCTCCAGAAGTCGTGGCTAAGATGCGGGAACTGCTAACGCAAGCCATGCAGGCTACCGAAAAAGATAGCATCTATCGTCAACGCATCGAATGGTTGCATACTTCTTTTCTTAATCGGTTTTTTACCGCTGCAGACGCCTATGCTACTGAAATGAATGCCTCGCGAGACCTGGTTCTGATCGACAAAAATTCATCTGAACCAGTCATTGACGGCAACTTTGATGACATCTTTTGGCAGCAATTACCGGAACATCATTTTGTGCGTTTTGACTCGCCAGTCTCTCCACGTTCCCCAACCACTTTCCGGATTGCAGTCTCCGGCGGCAAACTCTTTATTGCTTTACATGCAGAAGATCCAGATTGTCAGTCACAAAGACTGAACCAAAAATCGCATGATAGTGAAGTTTTCATGGATGATTCCATCGAACTTTTTTTTGTTCCGGATGCCAGTAAACCGGATCATTATAAACAGATCATGATCAATCCGCTTGACGTTATCTGTGACTCCGAAAACGGGGGTGGCAAAAACTATTCTAGCGCCAGAAACTATGAAAGCGGGGTTCAATCGAAAACGATTCGAAAGCAAAACTCTTACAGCATGGAACTCGCCTTCCCACTCGCTAAACTGGGTATCCCGGCAGACCGCAATACCAGTTTTGCAATGAATATTTGCCGTAATAAACGTAGTGGTGTCGGAGAAAATCATGAATCATCGCAGTGGCACTGCACCTTTAACAATGGTTTCGGATATCTGGTTGGAGCGCCCGAAATCTCAATTATCGGTATTAACGAAACGGTCATCGACTTTTCCGACCCAGAAACGCCAGTCGCTCAAGCATTGGTTCCCATGCCCAACGACCGGCCTGCGAAAGTGACTCAAAAAGGAGTCTCCTATGAAATTACTGACAATAGTTGCCGCATCAATGTTGTCATGGACAAAGAGAATAACCGTTATGACTATGCCACTTTCACTTTTAAAAGCCTGGCTAATGCCCAACTTAGTAAGGACTCTTGTATAGAAATCAGATTCCGTAACCCGGATGCTGGCTTTGTACATACTCTCAGTTATGCCTTCACTGGTAGTGATGGCAAGATTTATGCTGATTATAGCCGTTTTGTTAAAAATGAAGCGTTTCCGCATTGGCGCATTCGCGCCGTTCGGATCGCCGATGGCGGTTATACAGCCCGTACCAAAAAAACATTCGAACCCGCAAAAACGTACTCAATACAAATTTACTCAAGCAGCAAAAAAGACGGACAGACGCGCCAGCTGGAAATCGATTACCTTCGGATCACTGACCGACCGCTGGTTGAACCTTATATCGAACCAAAGTAAAAAACGCAGACTGTAATCGAATGACACAGGCAGGCACTGGAAACGCCACTGACGCATCTGTTAATTGAAATGCATAGTGCTTGTCCATGCCTCCTCCCAAAAACTTTGCAAGGCTCGTCGACAATCCAAAACAGCCGGGCTTCACCAAGTTTGAAGGATAAAACAACATTTTTTTCTTTTTTGTGCTGAATTCTCTCGGATGTTTTCAAAAACTCAAAAACTCATAAAGACACTCCAATCTCCCGTGCGTCGAGTAAGCCATGATCTTGTTTGTTTCCACACTCTTGACGGATTGAAATCATGGTATCCGTTAAGTATAATTTTCGGGTGTATGGAGTCAGGCCGCTTTTGTTTGACTACAAAAAATGTTGATACAATACTTGAATTAACGCACAAACCCCGGTAATTCAAGCTGAAAAAGGAATCTTGGAACAAAAATGAACACGTCAGAACTGCCACTTGTCAGCATCTGGGCTTCAAACTGGACATTTTGCGAGGGAATGCCATCCGAAAACTGGCAAAATGTGCGTAGGGAAGGCAGAGCCTTTGCACTGGATGCCTACATTAATCTGGATGAATTGTGTTGCAATAAACCTGTTCCAAACCAATCCGAAGGTGTACTGTACGCAACGATCAAGCTTGACAAAGATACAAATGCCATCCTGGGCATGGGTTGTGACTGGTGCTTTGAAGCATATTGCGATGGCAATCTTCTTAAGTCAACATACCCTACTGGAAACGGACAAAGCTATATTTTCCCAACAAATCACAGAATAAACTTCATGGTTACGAAAGGTGAACACCTACTGGCAATACGGGTCAGACGTGGGCAGGACTCCTGGGACTTCGCTTGCTGTTATTGTCCCGTCGTGCCTCCGCCGGAACCTGAATTGTCCTGCGGGCCATGGCTGACAAATCCGGACATAGGTCTTATGACTGTTAACTTCACAAGCTCTACTGAACTTGGCTGTGGAGTTCAATACAGAATCCTAGGCACAAAAGACTGGCAAAAAACTTGGCATCAGCGCCAGGGACAGTGCCTGAAACGCACATTTCATAAAGTAAAACTCAAAGACTTAAAACCTGGTGCAAGATACGAATATCAGGTTATCGCAATACATCCGGACAAATATGTTCCTGTGCCAATCAGTAAAATCATATCATTTCAAGTGCCAAGTGACAAAGCAGCGAACTTCTCTTTCTTCTTCACAGCAGATCTCCAGTTCGAATTGGACAAACAACACGAAATCTTCGGCAGAATGCTGGCAGCATCCGAGGCAAATTCCTGCGACTTTTTCGTGCTTGGCGGCGATGTCAACAGTGCATTCCTACCAATGGATGTGATACGAGGACCTTTTGCACAGCTCTGCAACTGCGGAGCAGCATCCAAAGCAATCCTGTATGTCCGAGGCAACCACGAAATGCGGGGAAACTACAGCGACCAGTTCCTAGATTACTTTGCAAGCAACATAGAAACTACTTACGACCTCTTGCGTTTCGGCGACACTGCATTCCTGCTTCTTGATGCCTGGGAAGACAAAAATGCACACACACCAGGACATCCTTACTGCCAATGGAACCTGGACCAAGTTTTCTATCTGCAGGAAACTGAATGGTTCAACAAGGCAATGACAGATGAAAAATGGACTGGCGCCAAACGCAGAATCGTCGTGTGCCACGGCGCGCCATACTCCCATTCTGACAGATACAAATCCATTTCTCAGTTCACTCAAAAACTGACAGACATCTTCTTTGAAGGCGCAAGTCCCTCGTTCAACATCAATATGTGGCTCACTGGACATGTCCACAACTATATGAGAAGCATTCCTGGAACAGATGAAATCGCATCCCCTGAACACCCGAGCACACCGCATAAAGAAGGATATTCTTACAAGTATCCCGTGCTTACCGTCGCTGGACCTGGGAAATACCCATTCCAGGCAAGTTGCTTTCGTGTGGATGCCGATGCGCTTGGTTTCACAGTCCGCTCATGGGATGATAAGGGACAACTTATAGAACATGTCAGATACCGGAATGACGGTTCCTGTACAGAAATCAAAAGCCTACAGCATTATAAGGTACCCGCTGATAAGCAGTAAAATCCTGGCACTGCGCTATTCTTATTCTGAGGCAGAGAGTGATCATCTTAAATAAAAACACTCAAAACAATTGACATGGCACTTTGCGAAACTATAGTATGCGGTATTGCACAGATACACATTTATAAAAGGAGATTTGACATGCAGGAAGAGGCCGATCTGTTCAAGGCTCTCAGTGATGCGACCCGATTACGACTCGTTGTACTCTTGGCCATGCAGGGCGAGGTTTGTGTCTGCGTGATGGCCGAGGCGCTGAACGAACCGGACTTCAAGGTTTCTCGTCATCTCCGGGTTTTGCGAGCGGCCGGGATTGTGGCAACCAGGCGTGCTGGCACTTGGATGTATTACCGTCTCTCTGAACCACGAACCCAGCTGGAAAAGTGCCTTCAAGATGGTTTTCGTAATTGTCTGACAGAGCACGCGGCAGTCATGGCGGACGCCGCTCGTTTGAAAAATGCAATGTGTTCCAAACAATGTGAATAACATATGAGTCACGTCAAGTCAAAATTGTTGTTCCTCTGTACCGGCAACTCCTGTCGAAGTCAAATGGCAGAAGGATGGACCCGGACGATGTGGGGCGAGCGGATTGAGGCATACTCAGCCGGGCTCGAGACGCATGGTCTGAACCCAAGCGCAGTACTGGTCATGGCTGAAGCAGGCGTCGATATCTCCACCCAACGCTCAAAACGAGTGGATGAATTCCTGGATACGAAATTCGATCTTGTCATCACCGTCTGCGCTCACGCGTACGAAACTTGCCCCGTGTTTTCGGGCGGAGCCAAGGTAATCCATGCCGGTTTTGATGACCCACCGAAGCTGGCAGAGTCCGTCGAAACGAAAGACGCTAAGCTGGACTGCTATCGCCGCGTCCGCGACCAAATCAGAGCGTTCGTGAAGACCTTGCCCGACCTTCTGAACCATTCGGCTCAGGATGCCGACAGAATGTCAAGAAAATACAAAGACAGCAATGATGCATGCAAACCATGATCAACAGGCCGGTACTTGCAGGTTCCGCACCAACAAGACGGAGTTCATTGATACGGGCTGTGGCTTTGGACGGCCTCGTTGGGTCATAACAGTCATTGTACTAACAATCACAGCAGAACTGCTGGCTCGCAGCCCCCAAATCCTGCACCAGTTCATTGCGGAGTTTATCCCGGCAGCATCGGAGGTGGCCGGATGAACTCGCTGTGGGTCTCCCTTCAGTTTTTCATTCTGATTATGGCCGAGCTGACCGTGCTGTTCCTGGCCATTAGCACCCTGGTCGGGCTGATGTTCGAGTATGTTTCAGATGATGCTGTGCGTCGATGGCTGGCGCGTAAGGGGTGGTTCGGTAACGTGATGGGCGCGACTCTGGG
>JBAXYW010000014.1:0-21144 GCA_041670605.1 Lentisphaeria bacterium | reverse complement strand
GAACTCTTTTTCGCGGCTTCATAGGCACCTTTCAGATCAATGATACCGCGTCCGAGTTCAATCGTCGTATTCGGATCCTCGGGCACAACAATGTCCTTCATATGAATCTGACGGATGCGGGAGCCAAATTTGGCGATGTATTCTGCGGGTTTAAGCCCGCCGCGAGTAAGCCAGCAGACATCTAATTCTAGCAGTACTTTTGCCGGATCTGTCGCCTGCAGCAGCAAATTCATGACCGGAACACCCTCCTTCAAGGCAAATTCCGCCCAATGATTGTGATAGGAAAAAACTGCGTTCTGCGCTGCAGCGGCATCACCGAGCCGGCGGCAGAGTTCCAGAACGCGGTCATATTCCTTCACAAAATCACCGCTCCGGCTAATCGTTACGGCCGGAGAGTTCAAAGCCTTGGCATACGCGAAAACGTTGCTGTCCGGATTGAGAATGTCCTCAGCCTGAAACATGGTTCCTGCGCATTTCAGGCCGAGTTCCTTCAGGAACAAAGCGAGTTCTTCGGGTGGAATTTCGCCGTAATTGCCCGCAAATTCCACGCCATCAAAGCCCAGCCCGGCAATTTTCCTCATCGTCCCTTTAAAATCCGCAGTCAATTCTTTACGGAAATTATAAAGCTGAAGTCCTAATTTCATATTCTGCATGTCTTCTATCCTTACTTCAACATCTTGTCGATGATATACCAGTTGAGTTCCTCATAGTCACGTTCTTTGACCATGGTTGCGATAGCAGCGTCGTCGAGAGAACGGCTAACTTCCAGTAAACGCAGGAAGATTTTGCGGCTATAATCGAGATGTTTCAAGCAGACATTGTCCTTCTGCGTGCGCATCACCTTAACATCCAAGCCGATCCATTCGCCGTTGTTGCCGAAGCCATTGCGATCCAATACGCGCACCTGATTCATAGCACGGCGCGGATCGACCATACCGAAGGTCTGGTCTTGATCGAACTTAAGTCCATTCTGATCGTTCAGGTGAACGCTCCAGAGTTTTTTATGTGCCATGGCATAGCCCATTTCGTCAGAGGGAGAGAGGTTTGCCAGCACGGCGTGTGCCGTTTCGATCAGACAGCCAATGCGGGCAGGATCGCTGGTCATCAGACCCAGGGCGATGGCATGTCCAATGGTCGGGATATAGGTATGATCCATCGGTTCATTGGGTTTCGATTCAATCATAATACGAATATTTTTATCATAATCGAGCATCATCTGAAGAGCCTTGGCAATTTGTTCGGTTGCCCAAACCGGATCTTTCGCTTCCCGGATATAAGTACCTTCGCGAGCCAGCCAAAGCACAATATTTTTCGTGCCAAGTGCATTAGCGATATCGATCGTGCGCTTTGAACGCTCCAGGGCATATTCTCTGCATTTCGGACAGTTGTTGGTATAGCCGCCATCGATGGTATTGGGATCGAACCACATACGCGGAGCAACAAATTCGGCGGTCAGTCCATGCGCATCCAGCGTCTTTTTTACATTTTGCGCTTCAGCAATAATCTGTGCCGGCGTTTTGTCGTTGATATTGGGAACTGCATCGTCATCATGAAACTGCACACCGTCAAAGCCCATTTTCTTGTAGACTTCGAGTTTCTTATTGAAGTCGATGCTCGCTCTGACCTCGGGTCCGAAGGGATCTGCGCCCTCGTGAATGTTCCAAGGCCCAAATGAAAAACGGAAGGTACCCTGCATTTTCCTTGTCTCCTTTTGTTGTTAAGGTTTCTCTTTTCTCTGATATCAGGTTCTGCAGTGCGCTAAAAACGTCTAGCTCGAAAACACCGCAGCAAGGCCGGGGGATTTACTGAGCTACGACATCGCGCCAGCAAACAGGAATTCCCGCCTGTAAATTCCCCTCCCAAGCGTGTTCTCTTTAATATTGACTCGATTCCTAAAAACGCAATATATAAATGTTAATAAAAACCATATAAATCATGACTTTTGGGGTTACTCTCCCAACAAGTTCCAACAAGGACGTCCATTCTGGGACGTCCAATATTTGTCGTTCAGGCCTAGCCTGCATCCCCGCACCCAACTGTTGTTGAAATGCTCTTGCTGGGCATCCTTTGTTGGGATTCTTTAGCCCCGGGCGTTGCCCGTGGCTACGATGAGACCGCCCTATACGTGGCTAAGAGAAGATTTCAGCCAAACTTATGCCTTAACCTACTCTGAATTAAGGAATAATTGATAGCGCAGAATTTCAAAATTTGGCAATCTGCGGAATCTGCGGATGAATTGTTTAGGTTGTGGATGCCAGTCCACCCCAAGTTCGTCCGTGTCCGTCCGTGTCCATCCGTGTGTCCGTATTCCAGACAATTTACGATTTACTTTCTCTTCTCCGGTTGATTTTAGCTTCAGCTGAGATACAATAAATAGGGTTACAAAAGAACTCTGTTTTAGAAAAAAAAGGCTGCGGGATTTTTTCCCGGCTGAAACGCATTCCGGAAAATACATGTTTTTTTTATGGTTGATTTTTTGCTTACTATCTGCCTGCCTGCTGGAAGTATTACTGGGCATCCATAACATTGCCTTGCCCATTCTATTAACAACAATTTTTTATTTTTTCTGCCTGGTGCCTTGGCAAAAGAGTATCCTGCTCTTTTTTCTAGCAGCGGGATTGCTGGACAGTTACCTTGCCCGATCCTTCCCCAGCACCGGGTTGAGTTTGCTGGCAATCCTTTTTTTCGCCAGCAGGTGGAAACGTTATGGAGATATGAATTCCTTATTTGCTTTGTTGTTTCCGGGAGCCGTCATCGGCATTATTTCTGCTGCTTTTCTGTTTTTCAATGCCCTACTCAGTGGCGGACGTATCAGAAACTCGAGCCTCGTTTTTTTGGGCTGGTATTGTATGGCCTCTACGTTCCTCCTTCCCCTGCTTTGGTGGCTGCTAGAAAGAGGGGGGCGTCTTCTGGCCTTGCGGCGACAAGAAATTTTTTCTCCTGCTGTGCGTATGGAAGAGTATTCTGCCCGGGAGGAAGCCGTCGATGAGTGAGCTTGACCGTCTGCAGTCCCGGCACATCCGCATTATTCTCTGTGCCATAATTATGGTATTCTTTTTTCTACTGCTGTCCTTTCGGCTCTGGCAGGTGCAGGTAGTACAGGGTGTTCGCCACCGGCAGGCTACCTTGCGACAAAGTATTCGTCCCGTCCTTCTCAATCCTGCACGGGGTCGGATTATTTCTGCCGATGGCCGAGTGCTGGCCGACAGTATCAGTGAATACGACTTGGTCGCACATGTTTCAGAAATGCGGCAACCCGGACGCCCCAGCAATACGATCAATCACATCCTGGCCTGTGAACGCCTGATGGCCATGACCATCGGGCGCCCTTCCGTATTAAGTGAAAAGGCCGTAAGCAGACATCTGTATCAACATCCGGTGATGCCGCTGGAATTCTGTCACGATCTTAATGTAGTGGAGCTGGCTAAAATCGTGGAAATGGCTCCGCCATTGGCGGGTTTGGAGATCGTTCCCCGCATTGAACGGCGCTATGAACTGCCTGGCATCGCAACTCATGTGCTGGGGTTCACCGGAAAAAAACTGCCGGAAACACGCAATCTGGAAGAGGAATTTTCACGGGTGTATGTCTCGCCTGAACTGGCAGGCAGAAGCGGATTGGAAGCCTGGTACAATGAAGCCTTATCCGGAAAGATTGGTGCCCGGCTGGTGAAAGTAGATTCCCAGGGTTATGCGCATGAAGATGTCCGGAAAGCTATTTTGCCTGGAAATGGGCATGACCTTATGTTGAGCATTGATTCCAATGCCCAAATCGCTGCCGATGCCGTTTTACAGGGACATAGTGGAGCACTGGTGGCAGTCGCGGTGCACAGTGGTGCCATTTTGGCCATGGCGTCTTCTCCGACCTATAATATCGCCGGTTTAACCCAGCGAGCGTTTTGTTCTCTAGCACGTGACAAAGCCGGGTTTCCCCTATTAAACCGGGCGGTGAACGGGACGTATACCCCGGGGTCGATTGTTAAGCCGCTGATTGCTCTGGCGGCACTGGAAAAAGGGACATTGGATCCGGATGAACTGTACAACTGTGTTGGGCGTTATATGGTTGGCGACCACGCCATCCGCTGTGCGAAACGCAGCGGACACGGTTTACTGAACCTCAAACAAGCGATCACCTTCTCCTGCAATCCTTATTTCATGGCGGCGGGATGCAAAACCGGGATTGATGAATTGTCCCCGTTTTTTGCGGCAGCGGGTTTCGGCGAAAAAACCGGGCTCGATCTTTATGAAAGCGTGACCGGCATTTTGCCGCGGCGGGAATATATCGAAAAAAACTGGGGCAGGAATTGGCTGACGGTTGATACGGCTTATGTTTCCATAGGACAGGGGGCGTTCACGATTTCCCCACTACAGGCGGCCTTGTATGCCGCTGCTCTGGCAAATGGAGGTATCCTTTTTAAACCATATTTAGTTGCCAAAATCGTCAGTGAGCAGGGCGAAGTATTGCGGCAGACGGCGCCCGTCATTCGGCATCGCTTTCCCGTCTCTGTAAAGAATCTCGCATTAGTGCAGGAAGCGATGGAATCGGCGGTCGCAACGCACGGTGGCTCGGCATCGGGTCTTCAAGAAGCTGGTTTGGCCTTGGCGGCGAAAACCGGCACTGCTGAAGTCGGCAGCGGCGAAAATCGCCACAAAAATACCTGGGTAATATGCTATGGTCCTCTGGAGAGTCCGGAGTATGCGGTTGCCTGCCTGATTGAAGAAGGCGAATCCGGTGGCAAAACCGCCGTGCCTATTGTTGCGTTTTTTCTCCGCCGCTGGTTGGAGGCGCTTGAAAGCCAGCCCTGAGTTCTCAGAATACGCCGGTATCGAAGCCCGGGTCTTCCGGCAGGGATTTGGCGGCAGCGGCTTTTCCGGCAAGTTCGTCACAGCGGTTATTCCTCGGGTTTTGGGCATGGCCTTTAACCCAGTGCAAGCTCAGGGTATGCGGGGCTTCTGCCTTGAGCAGACGAATCCAGAGATCTTGGTTAAGTACCGGAGACTTGTCACTTTTCCGCCAACCTCTGGCTTGCCAATTTGTCAACCAGCCTTTTTGAAAAGCATGAACCAGATATTTTGAGTCAGAGTATAGTTTAACCTGGCAGGGTTCTTTCAGGGCTTCCAGGCCGACAATTGCGGCAAAAAGCTCCATCCGGTTATTGGTCGTTCTGGCAAAACCACCGGAAAGTTCCTTCCGGTATTGCTGATATTCGAGAATCACCCCATATCCGCCTGGGCCAGGATTGCCCCGGCAGGCACCATCAGTAAAAATATCAACTTCTTTCAAAAGCATGGCTATTCAGGTTTATTTTGCCATGATACGGTCGTAGTGGATTTCAGCAGGTGGTTTGGGCAACGCTTCCTGGTTTTGCATCGCTTCAATCAGTTCCGCTTCGGCATCCGGATCCTTCCACCAGTAGGCGGTGCTTTCATCGCTATATTTGCCAATCAGGGTTGGCGGAACGCCGAATTTATTCCAATATAGTAAGCGGGTATAGTTGAGGTTCCAGAGCAGGACATAAGGATGCTGGGCAAAAAGAAGCTGATCGATCTGACAAACGATCTGATGGCGTTCAGCGACATTGAAGATGGTTTTCTGCTGTTCAATCAAAGCATCAATTCGAGGGTCTTTCAGCCCCGTGATATTAGAGCTGCCCGGACGATCTGCTTCCCGGGAAGACCAGAGGTATTCAGGATTCTTAAACAGTCCAGCCCCCCAGGCCGCCCAGGTCATATCAAAATTAAAAGCATCCATATCCTTGGCCCAGGCCGACCAATCCTTGTTCTGAATCGTCATCTGCACGCCGACGGATTTCAGCGCTTCCTGGAATGGAGACAGAAATTTGTCCGTGGAACTGTCCCGTGAGAGGAAGCTGAAGGTGAATGCCCGGCCATTTTTTTCGAGAATTCCGTTCTGGGGATTAGCAAGCCAGCCGGCTTCATTCAACAAGCGGCGGGCTTCCTCGAGGTCAAATTTAAGCACTGGATTCGGGCAAGGATTCTTCGGATCATAGAGGTCTTCAAAGTAGGAGCGGTGCAGAAAATACTGATCGTACATCATCGTTTGATTCAACATCGGACGATTGATCAGATGAGCCATTGCCTCGCGCACCCGGACATCATCAAACGGGGGACGGCGCATATTCATAGCAAACCCCTGAAAGCCAATCGGTTTATGATTGTAAACGGCCTGCTTGATAATCCAATTATTACGCACCGCCGTCAATTTGTCTTCAATCTTGTACCATTGGCTGGCAGTATAAACGGGGAAAACGTCAATCTGCCCCTTTTTGAAAGCTTCAAAAGCATTTTCCCGGTCTTCAAAAAACCGATAACGGATCTGCTCAAAATTATGAATTCCCTGCAGGGATGGCCAATCTTTGCGCCACCAATCATGGCGGCGTTCCAGGAGCAGGAACAATCCTTCCTGCAATTCCTTGAAACGCCAAGGACCGGAAACCACCGGGAAGGAAAAATTAATCTTGTTGAAATCCTGTCCGGCAAAAACATGTTTCGGGAGAATGGCAAAGCCTCCGGCGGCGCCCAGATTCTGCCAGTGGACTTCTTTGGCACGGAAGCGGACTGCGTTCCCGTCTTCAATGATTTCCGGGGGATGCAGCCGTTCCAAGCTGAGTTTATGAGGCCCCGTCATATTGGCAGGGTCAACGATGGCTTGATAGGTCCAAACAACGTCTTCGGCGGTAATGCGCTTTCCATCGCTCCAACGTGCTTTGGGATCGAGCCAGAAAGTAAAAACCAGTTTATCCGCTGAAATGCTCCATTTTTCCGCCAAAGCCCGATCATATTCCAGGGTCTGTGAGTCCATATCCAGCAGCGATTCATAGAAACTGCCAAAAATCTGGGCACTCATTGTATTATTGTCAAGATAATAATTCAAACTTTTCGGGGAGGGACCGAGGTATTCGCAGATGCTGCCGCCCGCCATCGCGTAGGGACTGGCAATCGGATCGGCTTTGTCCACCGAACTGTTCTGCGGGAAAAATTCTTGTGCGGCGAGTGGGAAGAAGGTCAGGCAGCACAAAAAACAAACAATATTCTGTAACATCCTTTCAGACTCCTGGGGAAATGATTGCAACCATTGCGCTGAAGAAAATCCTTGCTCTGCTCTGGTTTTAGCTGCTCTTTAGAAGCAGAACTCCGGTGCGAGGAAATAGGTCTTCCCGGGTTCCGGGGAAAAGCTGTGCGGGGTCAGTAAGCCTTCGAGCTTCAATGCGCCGGGCGCTTTCATGGAAAGCACATAATCAAGAAAAGAAGGAGCCAGCGAGAAGCGGACGATGGCGGCGCCCGGCGCCTGGGTAAGCTCCTTCGCCTTAGCAACCGCATCTTCGAAATATCCCAGTTGATCAATAAGCCCCAGCTGGAGCGCATCGCTCCCAGAAAGCACTCTGCCGTCGCCAAAGGGAGAAGCCGCGACATCGTCAGGCGTCTGGAAGGCAACCCGGCCAGCGGCAACGACCTGGCAAAATTCCTTGAACGTCATTTGCACCATACTTTGGATATATGCTTTTTCCTGTTCCGTACGTTCACGGGTCGGACTGAGCATGTCTTTCATCACACCGGATCGGTAAACCTCGGGTTCAACACCGATTTTCTGGAGCAGGCCCTGAATCTTATACGAGCTGATAATCACTCCAATACTACCGGTCAACGTCATGCGATTGGCCACAATCCAGTCACTGCCGGAAGCAATGAAATAACCGCCGCTGGCGGCGAGGGAACGCATGCAGGTGATCACCGGTTTGCCTTTCGCACGACAGGCCTGAACCTGGTGCAGAAGATCATCGCTGGCAACGACTTCACCACCCGGAGTGTCCATATCCAACAGGATGGCCACCACGTTATCGTCTTCCCGAGCCGCACGCAATTCGGCAGCAATGCGCTGCGCGGAAGCATTGTTGAAGTTGGCTTCGTAAACGATGATCCCTTTGATATCAATGACGGCAATTTGCCGGGTTTCACCAAAAGCAGCAGCCTGTATCATTTTTTTACCGATCCGGTCTTCGGAAAGTGCCAATGAAGAGTTGAAAGCAGGTCCTTTTTCCAGCAACGTCTGGAAGCTGCTCACGCAGCCTTTCCCAAGCAGGAAGATCGCCGCAACGAGCAGCAGCAACATTCCTCCGATAAACAGAAATGCCAGACCACAGCCATTCAGGAAAGAAGAGCTTTTTTTCTCGGCAGGCTGGGACGGCAGCGAAGCGTAATTTCCCGGTAACGGGGGCGGCATGGCTTCATTTCGGGAATCATTATTCATTGGTCGTTCCTTCTTGTATTATTTCTTCAAATTATAATCAACGCCTTCGCTGGCGATCTTTGCGTAGCTGATTCTCAGATAGCCAGTTTGCTTTGTAATCGTCGGCGTACCCCCATCGGGAACATAATAACGTTGCTGGCGCAAATTCAGATTGCGTCCGATAAAACTGAAGATAAAATAAGAGTAAAGTTTTGGGCGTACTTGGATCAGAATGTGAACGGAACTGCTGCCGTCAATATCCATTTGCGCTGGAGTCCCGGACAAATAAGGCCCCAAACGGTATACTGCATAAATTTGTTCATCATCTTCGGCGCGAAGACAATACTTTTTTTCCTCGGTATCCTGGAAAAGAAGCAGTAAAAGGCGAATGCTTTTGATGACTTCAGTAGAGTTTTGCGATGGCAGCCCGATATTGCGTTCCAGAATCGTGCTGCCTTCCATCACTTCAAAATTAATGGTATTGGACAGGTGGGTTTTCGGCAGCCGACTGTGATTCAGATAGGCAGTTACCGAATAAATCCCCTCCCGCTGCATGTCATGAAGCATATTGATGCTGATGCGCAATTCGCGGCTTTCGCCGGGAGCCAGAATCAGGTCAGCGGCGGGATTGGCATTCGGATCAAATGCTTTGGCCACCTTTCCGGAATGTTCATTGACAGCAAAGAAAATCCGTCCGTTTTCAGCAGCCTCTTTATTATTGCTGAAGACCAAAGTATTTCCGCTGATGTTGCTGATGACCAGTTTCAGGTCGATCATTTCATAGCGCATATAGCGTGGATAATCCGCTTTTAGCTGCAAGCCTATCTGGGCATGCACCGCCATACCGGCGAGTGACAAAAAAAACAGGATGCGGCAGATTAGAAAATCAGTAACTCTTGACATGAGCACCTCCAAGGAAATTTAAGGCAGGCAAAAAGCCTTGTAAGTTGTAAGTTGTTAGAAGATATTATCCATTGTGTCCATGTCCATTGCCAGAAAACCTTCTTTAAAAACAAGAAACTGGATGATCGTAGCACAAAACGCCCGTTTTCAACATACATTCCCTGCGCATCTGGGTTTTGTCAAATGCGAAGCCGGATTTCAGGTCGACATCTGCGACGCCAGCAGCCGGGAGACAATGGCATTGGCGACTTCTTCCGGGGAAATTCCGTCAGCACAAGCCAGCGCCCCATAGGGGCAACGATGCTTAAAGCATGGCGATTGTTGACATCGTGTGCGGAAAACCAAGTGCCGTTTTCCGCCATAGGGGCCGGTTAATTCCGGATCGGTAGCACCGAAGAGTGCAACACAGGGCGTTTGCAAAGCCGCTGCAATATGCATCGGCCCGCTGTCATTGGTTAACAATGCCTGGGAGCTTTTTAACAGGCCGACCAAAGTTTCAAGAGAACTGCGCCCAGCCAAATTAAGCACCTGCGAAGAATGCAAAAGTTGACAAAGTTTTTCACCCTCTGCCCTTTCACTTTTGCTGCCCAGCAACCAACAATGCACTTCCGGAACACGCAACAAAACCGCGCGAAGCACTGCAGCAAAAAATTCTGGTGGCCAGGTTTTGCTTTGCCAGCGGGACGAGAAAGCGATCGCCAGGACGGGGTGTTTTCCGGCCTGCAGAAGTTGTTGAGCTTCCTGCACCCAGCTTTCTTTTACCTGCAAAACGGGTTCCGGAGCAAAATCGTGAGGCAGATTAAAAAGGGTTCTGATAAGAAAGAGATTTTTATCAATGGCGTGTTTCACAGTCCCCGGCACGGTGATTTTTCGTTGATAAAAGAAAGTCGCCCCTTCTCTGGCATGGGCAAACCCCACCCTTAGGGAAGTCCGGCTGAACCGAGCCATCAGAGCACTACGTAAAAGTCCTTGAAAATCAATGACAACATCATAGTCCTCGGCTCGTAGAGCGGCAAGAAATTCTTTGCCGGCGCGTAAATCCCAAGCACCAAGCCGCTGCCTGGGGAAGGCAATGACCCGCTCAATCCCTGGCAGCAAAGAAACAATCCCGGCAAATCCATCATTCACAACCCAACTGAGCTGCAACGCCTTCTGAGATTGCTGCAAAACATAAACCGCAGGGAACGTATGAAGGATGTCACCAAGACTGCTGGGTTTGATGATTAATACTCGCACAAAACAACTTTGCCCAAAAAAAAGGCTGAGTGAAACGAAAAAAAGGAGGTTGGCTGGGGCGGCGGCGCTCCCGCCCAATCCGAAACAGGTCGGAACAAGCGCTGCTTCAGCGGCCAATGGCGAGACGCTCAGCAAGCCGTACCGGAAGACCAGCATCCACAATTTTCTTCTGACTGGCGGCAATGTCGTATTCCACACGATGCAGAGTGACAACTCCGAGTTCGACTTCATAGGTGGCAAAGCCAGCCCGTGGATCGCGATCCCGGGGTTGACCGACACTGCCAACATTGATTAGGTATTTGTGATTCGGCAACAAGCGCAGACTTTCATAAAGCCCGCCTACGACCGTGTCGGTTTTGTCAAACGCCAGAGGCGTATGAGTATGGCCGAAAAAACAAAGCGGGGTCCACTGATACTGCATGGAAGCGGCCGCCGTAAAGCGATCAAAGATATATCCCCACATATTCGGATTATCCATCGTAGAATGGACAACACTGAAACGAGCCGAGGGAGCCGTCAGGAAAATATCACGTTTCAGCGGCAAATTGCCCAACCATGCCAGCTCTTCCTCAGTAAGTTGCTGCCGTGTCCATTCCACGGCCTGAGCCGCTTGCAGATTGAAGCCGATCAGTTCGCGCGTATTGCTGGTGTAGGAATCATGATTGCCCATAACCACCGCCAGCAAATCGAGATTGCGAACAATTTCCAAACATTCATGCGGGTTGGCATTGTAACCAACAATATCGCCTATGCAAACGTATTTTTCACAACCCAATCGCGCGGACTCTTCAAGTACCGCAATCAAAGCCTCAAGATTGGAGTGAATATCCCCTAAAACTGCTATTTTCATGCAAAAATCCAGAGATGAACCAGAACTGAACTCAGCAAAACAAACCCGACTTTTTCAGCAAGTCAGATTCACTTGTGGAAAATAGTAAAGTATTGCTGTTTTCCCAACTTTCAACCAGAAAGACGAAAAAAGACCGCCGCCGGATACTCGTTCGTAACTAGACACTCCTCCTTAAAGTTGCCTTTTTGTGGAACACTCTTTACGCGCGCATCCACATTTAGGGTAGGAGGTCCCCCGGTTGGGTGGGCTGGCTGATTTCTGCGGACAACGAAAAAATAGCTTCCTGTGGTGAATCTTCAAGCAGAATCATACATTATCATAAAAAGTCTTGGAGCCTCCATGAAAGCATATAAATTCCTAAAAAGCTTAAGAATTCCTATGAAAGTTTTGGATTTTTTATGACTTCTATCATCCTTGCGAGTCTGCTTAGACTTGCAGCAACTGGAGGAAAGGAACCGATTACCAGAGTTTTTTTCCCGCCTTGTGCTTTTGCAAACTGTTGGGGACGTTTTTGCATTTCTTCATTGATGCATCATATTTTCAAGGAATCCCTGTTGTGAACAGGGCTATTATAATGGATAAGGAGTTGAGTTTATGATGTTAATCTCCAGAATACATATCAAGGTGTTTTTCGTGCTAAGTTTGTTTCTGTTTTCCGGGTTGCTGCATGCCCAGAGCAAAACAGCAGTTGCCCGTTCGGAGTGGATGAAAGGCTATGTCAAGCTGGAAAATGCCGACAAGGCAGTTCAAGAAGAAAACAAGCTGGCAGCTTTACAACTTTATCGAGAAGCGGTACTGGTTTTTGAAGCCGTTCGGCGGCAATATCCACAGTGGAATCCGTCGCTGCTCAACTACCGGATCAAATACTGCCAGGAGAAAATTACCGAATTGGATAAAAGTGTTCAGAGTGAAGCCGAAGAAATGTCACGGGAAAATTTGCTGGATTTATCGGCAAAACAGGCTCAGCTCCTGCATGATAATTCTATGAAAATTCAACAGTTAAATACATCCGTGAGCATTTTATCCGAATCCTTGCAAAGAGCCCGTACCGAAGCCGCCAAAAATGCCGCAGCAGAAGCGGATTTCGGTAACCTGCAATCCGCGCGTCAAGAACTGGAAAACCGCTGCCGGCTTCTACAATCAAAATTAAGCAAGGCGGAAGACGATATCGGCTTGTTGCGCAAACAAGTCGAAGATAAAAATGTTGCCCAGAAATTGCGGGAGGAAAATCGTCAGCAAAGCGAACAACTCAAAGAATCAACCCGACAAATCGAATTGCTGGAGGGGAATTTGAAAAATGTCCGCTTGGAGCTTGAAAAATCACAAATGGATTATGAGCGACAGCTCAGGACGGGGAAGGAATATGAAAAACGGCTTCAGGAAGCCTCTAAACGAGTTATTGAATTAACCGAATTTCTCAATACTCTCCACGTTGACCATAATGCCCTGAAATTAAAAAGTCAGCAACAGGACGTTGAGATTAACTTTCAGAAGGAAAACAACACACGCTTAAACAACGAAAAAACGGAACTGCAAGCGGAAGTCCTGCAGCTGCGCAATATTCGTGACAAATTTGCTACAACTCAAGACGCGAACCAGGCTTTGCAGACACAAATTATCGATTATGAAAATCGCCTGAAAGAAAGCTTGGAAAAGAGCCGGTTTGAAGGGCAAAAACACACCCAGCAAATTACCCAACTCCAGGAGCGTTTGGAAAAAACCCAAAATGAGGTTCAGACAAGGGATCAGCAGGTTTTCCAGTATGAAGCGACATTGAAAACCACACAAGACAAACTACAGACTACAGCCGAGGCCTTGGCTACGCTCAAAGCAGATCATCTTGTCATGCAGGAACGACACAAAGAGGCAATGGTTCAACAGCGTCAGGAAATCACAGCCAGCCAGATGGAAGTGGCCAATCTAAAAAAACAATTGTACAACGAACAGGAAACTCGCAAAGAAAAAACACAGGAATTAAAGCTTATCAAAACAGAAGTAAATCGGCTGCAACAGGCTCTGGCAGCGGAACAGAAAAGCCCCCAGGAATCACTCGTAAGTCGCCAGGCAGAACTCAAACTTTCGGGCGCTCCCCTAGAAGAAGACGCTTCTCTTACGGCAAAACAAAAGGAACAAGAATTGCTGCTTGCCAAGACAGAATGCGAACGACTCCGTCAAGAATTGGCTGGCAGACTACAAAGTCCGGAAGCTGAAAAAAACGCCCAAACTAATGCTGAACTGCAACGTTTGCGGCAACAAGTGGCCAGACACGAAGAACAGCTTCCAATTCTGAAACAGAATTTGGAGCTTGCCGTCTCGGCCAAAGAAAAGGCTATTCAAACGGTTCAGGAACAGACTCAAAATCTGGCAGCTGCGGAAAAAAGAGCTGCAGAAGAAAAGCTCGAAAGAGAACGTCTGGCAAAAGCCTTGCGCCAAGCAGAAGAAAACAGACAGGCTCTGGCGAATCAATTGCAGGCCGATACGGAGAAAACCCAGTTACAGCAAGAATATATAGCTCTACAAACCTCGCATCTGGAATTAAAAAGTCTATTGGAAAAGAAAGAAGAAGGGCTTAAAACGGCACAAAAAGAATGGCAGGAACTCAGCCAGAACCTGAAGCAATCACAAGATTATGGATTAACCCTCGAAAAACAGATTCAACAATTACGGGAAACCCAGAAAGTATTTACGGATATCAGCAAACAATTGCAGAGCAAAGATGAATTGCTGAACAATCGAAATACTCAACTGCAGGTGCAGGCGGAACGTCTAGCTGCCAGCAATGCCGTGGTACTAATGAAGACCGATGAGGTGAATTCGAGCAAAGTGGAATTACAGGGGGTAAAACGTAAAGTCGCTGACCTAGAACTACTCAATGGACGTCTGAATGAACAATTAAACAACGTGATTCGGCGCCAAGCAGACTTTGACAAAGAGAATATCGAATTAAAGGCCAGATTGCTGGAAGAGAAAAAACAACTCACGGAATTACACCAGCAATTGGGGAAAAAACAACAGGAGCTGGAAGCCAAAACAGTCCTCAGCATCCGCCTGGAAAAATCCATTTCAGAGTTGGAACGCCAGCGTGACGAACTGACAAAACAGCACACGGACGAACAACAGAAACTGAAACTTCTTCAGGAAGATCTCGGAAGCAGCAAAACCAAATCCGCCGCAGTCGATGGCCTGACCAGCAACTTGATCGACCTGCAGACACAGCTGAAAATCCGTTCGCAGGAGCTGGATAAGCTAAAGAATGACCTGCAGGCCGGGCAGACACAGATATCCGTTCTAAACGAGCAACTGAAACGCCGGGATGAACAGGTCAAGGAGATCATGACTGGCAAAGACGCACAAAGTGAACGGACTTGGCTAAATCGGCTGGCAGACCTGAACAGCAAACTCGAACAGGAGGAAAACCGGCGCAAAGCACTGGAAATTGCCCTGATCCAGAAAGAAGCGGAAAGCCGGAAAACCGGGGCCTTGACGGCACCTGCAACGTCCCCAGTACTAACGGTCGCGGCGGGTGCCAGCCAAGCATCTTCGGGAAACCGCACTTACAGCGAAAACGAAGTGTTGATCAATGGTTTTCTTCGGCAGGCGCTTGATGCAGAGAAAAATCAGAAAACAGAAGCGGCACAATGGAATTACCAGAAGGTGCTTGAGTTGCAGCCGGACAACTCGATCGCTTTAAAACGCTTGGGTTTGATCGCTGCAAATAATGGAAATGATGATGATACCGTTAAATATTTGAAGCTGGCTTTTCGTTATGATCCTGATGACGCAGATGTTTTGCTGGCTTTGGGGTTTGCCATGATCAATCTGCAGCAACCGGAATGGGCTTTTTCCTATCTGGGCAGAGCAGTGGCTCTAGAACCGGCCAACCCAACGCTTTCTCGCTTGTTCGGCGGCGCCCTCGTTGACCTCGGCTGGACGCAAGCCGCTGAAAATCAATTTGCCAAGGCACTGCAACTGAATCCCAAAGACCCGCACTCCGCATTCAATCTGGCTGTTCTTTGCGCTACCGCAAATCCCCCCCGCTTGGACGAAGCAAAAAAATGGTACGAACAGGCCGTTAAAAATGGCGCCGAAAAAGACCCGCGATTTGAAGCGGCTTTTAAATAAAAGACAAACACGGACAAACGTAGAGTGGACTGGCATCCACAATCCAAACGCTACGCTGGCAATCTTTTCAGTAATGTCATAATACATGCGCCGGAGGCGGCGCATAACCATGCTTACACCCAGGCGTTAGCTTGGGAAAAAGCACCCCGCAAAACCGGGTGCGTCGGAGAGGCATAACAAAAAAAACAAGACAGCCAACTACTGTTCTGTGGCGGTCGCTTGCGACCGCCGGGAACGGGAACGGATCCGGAGTTGGAAGCTCCGGCTACTTTCTAGGGAGAAAGTGGGAGCGGAAACGTGGGCAATTTAACCCGCTTTTCTTCTTACATCTTTTCGTACAACATTCAACCAACTGACAGCAAAGAATCATGATTTATCCGATTATTCTGGAAAAACTATATGAGAACATGGATGAAGCCACAGTGGGCCAATGGCTGATTTCGCCGGGCGACAAAATCCACAAAGACGACATCATTGTCCAACTGATTGCCGATAAGATGTCCGCTGAAATTGCCGCTCCAGCGGACAGCGTCCTGGCGGAAATTCTGATTCCTGAAAAATCGGTAGTTCCCTTCGGAATTGTGTTAGGAATTTTGACCGACGAACCTGCTGCCGGATTTGACAGTTCCAAATGGAAGAAAAGCAACCAGGAACTGCTGGCAAAACAACAACAGCAAAACAGCTTGAATCTGAATTTACTAGATGAACAGCCCGGAGTGGTAAACCAAGCAAAGGAAGTCGCACCGGCTGCCCAACCGAGCATTGACAATCCTGGGATAAAAACCGCACCAGCTGCCCGAATCTTCGCCCGAAAGGCCGGCGTGAATTTGCAGGCTGTAGCAGCTTTCACCGGAAGAGAAGTCATTCATCGCAAGGATGTCGAAGATTTTCTGGCAGCTCAGAATCAACGCAAAACAAGCACCCCAGCAATATCACTGCCTTCCAACAGAAAGGTTGAAAGCGTGATTTCACCGACAGCCAGTCGACGCATCGCTTTATTAACCGGTGCCAGCGGCGGGATCGGGCTGGCCACCGCAGTCAAATTAGCCACAGTGGGCTGCGACCTGGCATTGCAATATCATTCCCATCCGGAACTGCTCCAGCCAATCCAGGAACAATGCCAAGCAGTCGGAGCAAGCGTGACATTGTTTCAGGCAGATCTATTGCAGCCAGGAGCCTCCGCTAGACTGGTTCAGCAAGTCATCGAAACCTTTGCACGAATCGAAATTCTGGTTAGTGCCGCCGGCATACTGGCAGATGCCCCCGTCGCCTTCATGACCGATGAACAGTGGCAGAAAGTGCTGCTGCTGAACCTGACCGTCCCCTTTGAACTAACCCGAGCCGCAGCCCTGCCAATGTCAAGACAAAAATGGGGTCGGATCATTTATCTGGCTTCCGACGCCGGACGCATGGGCTCCGCTAACCGCGCAAACTACGCAGCAGCAAAAGAAGGCTTGCTGGGCCTGGCACGCTCCGTGGCACGCGAAATGGCCGGACTGGGCGTCACTGCCAATGCCATTTGCCCGGGCTTTATCGATACCCAAATGACTGCCGTCATTCCTGAGCGCCGCCGCCAGGAATTGTTTAAAGGAATCCCGCTGCGCCGCTTCGGTACGCCAGAAGAGGTCGCGGAATTGATCGCCTTCCTGGCGTCCAATTCATCCGCATATATTACCGGTCAACAATTCAGTGTTGACGGCGGGCTTTTCATGGGCTGACTCCCACTTGCCTGCTGAACTTGTAAAAGGACAGCTGGCACAATCATGATCCAAAGCGAGACAGAAATTCTGATAAATATCCAGCAAACCCTGCTGATGGTATGCTTTTTTCAGAATTTCTCTGGCTCTGCTGGGGGGCATCAGAAAACGGTGACAGGCTTCTTTGAGCAGGTGGTTTTCTTGGCTTGGCGGCAATTCCAGCCAGGCTTGCTTGGCCAAATTTGCCATTACAGAGTGTTCGCCTTCTTCCTGCTCAGCCCAAACCGCGGCCAACGGCAAAAGTACATTCATGACCAGATCCCGGGCACGGTCCTGACCCAGAAGAACGGCCGCCGGACGCAGAGCATGCGCAAAATCACGACTGTTCTGCCAAAGAGAATCCCCGCCCGGAAAATCCAGCAGGCAAGCCAACAACTGTTTGGCGGTTTGCGCTTGCCGCAAAAGTTGTTTCAGCCAGCGCCCGGGATCGTAGTGGACTTTTTCCAACCACAGAATGCCGGCTTGCAGACGACGCTGGCAACTGTTGTAGGGACGCCCTCCCCCGCGCTGCCAGCCAGGTTTCAAATTTTGCAACCCACTTTCCCACCAGTAATGCCAGTACTCTTGCAGAAGTGGCTGAAATTCCGGTAAAACAGGCTCCCGGGTGGGATCAGGTAAAAGCCCGGCCAAACCGAACAAAATGGCTCTGCGTTGCGCCAAATCCGGAAAACGCTGCAGCAGAGTCAAACTGGCATTTTCGGCAAGAAAACGAAAAGGCTCCCGGTTGTTGGCATAACCAAGCCCGGCAAAAACTTCCTGATACAGAGTCTGGCAAAAGCCACTTTCCGCGCAATGTCGCCATAAGCGATGTCCCTTGCCAGCAAAACGAGCCAGAGCCGCCGTCTGCAGCACCCGGCTGACATTCTGGTTGTCCAGCAAAGCCCATTGTAACGCACAGCTGCCTGGAGGCACCTGCCGGGCATAAGGATAAAATGCTTCCTCGACATCACTGAGCAGACGTTGCCAGGAAGGCAGCAAATGCTGCGAGATTTCCAGAGTTTTCAGCTTATCCGAAACGTTGTCCGGCAGCAGATCATTTTGCCAGACCACATGTAGAATGACCTGCTGATACGCAGGGTCATGCTGATGACCATGCCGAAACCAGTCCGATGAACGACGATGAATCTCTACGTCACCCCGCCGCAATTCACTGTCCAGCAACAATACCGCGTGGCTGAAATCCGGCCCGGCAGCCGTATTCCAGTTCCCACTGCACACCACACGCAACGAACTGCCATCGCTGCAATGCAAATCCGGTATCAGCATTTTTTCATTCCAGAGAATCTGCAAAAAACGCTCACTGAATTGACATTGTTCATTTGAACCAATACATTTTTCACATTGCCCTTCCGGCTCTGGAGAATGATCTTGTGCAGACATGTCGTTTTCTCCTCTGGTATATTTTCCACTACAATCAATCCGTAGAGTCTTCGAATCTCTGATTAAGATGAACAATAAAATGCGAGTTGCCACTTCAGTCATAACGATTTTTGCGTGGTTGGGAATTCTGATGACTGGATTCAGTCAGGAATCCTACCAGAATTCAATAGCTTTAGTTTCCCCGGCTCGGGTAACTCCTACGGTCAAGGCGGTCAACCGAGCGCTACCTTGGGTGGTTAATATCGGAACGCAACAGGTTTCGCGGGTCAATGATCCTTTTGACCTGTTCTTTAACCAGTTCTTTAATCCACATTATCAGCGACAGGAAGTCGTAACCAAATTCTTCCCGCTGGGCAGCGGGGTAATTGTGGATCCTGCCGGCCTGGTGATAACAAATTATCACGTGGTACAACGAGCCGGTAGCATCGAAATCCGACTCTGGAATGGAAAATCATACCAGGCGGTTCTGGTCGGATATGACCAGCCCAATGACCTCTGCCTGCTGAGACTAACAGGAGATTTCTCCGGCAGCGAAGCATTGACGTCCGCCAATTTTGCACGTTCCGAAGACTTGCTTTTAGGAGAGACGGTCATCAGCATTGGCAATCCCTTTGGTTTGGAGCATAGTGTTTCATCCGGTGTCTTAAGCGCTTTTAACCGCAGCCTGAGTGAAGGCAGCATCTCCTTTTCCGACATCATTCAAACCGATGCCGCCATCAATCCAGGTAATAGTGGTGGCCCGCTGATCAATCTGGATGGAGACTTGATCGGAATCAACTTGGCAATCCGGCAGGATGCCCAAGGCATCGGCTTCGCCATCCCGCTAGCACGAATCGAACACTTTCTTAGCTACTGGTTGCGCCCCAATCATTTCAGCAATTGTTACCTGGGTCTGCAACCTGGGGAAATACTCAGCCCAGGCACCCGCAATGGCCTATGCCTGCCACAAATACTGGAGAATAGCCCGCTGACAAAGGCCGGACTCCTCAAAGGAGATGAAATCGTGGCCGTCAATGGACAACCCATTGCCCGACAGGTCGATTTCGGACGGGCAATCTGGTTTGTCAAAGCAGCAGACCCGATCGAATTCACCTTGGCAGGAGGACGAAAAGTTCGGGTCACCCCTGAAGTGATGCCAGATACCATGCTGATCCGCACCCGCTTGGGAATCAGCGTCCAGAAATTGACCCCTGCGTTACGTCAGGCCATGGGCTTTGCAGACGAAATCAACGGGCTGGCAATCAGCGAACTGATCCCGCAAGATCTCTTTTCCATGCAACAGAATCTCTGGCGGGATATTTTGAAACGTGGCGATATCATCGTGAAATGTGCCGGCAAAGCAGTCCCGGAACTACGCATTCTCGCTGAACTGCTTGCTGACACGTATAGTGGTCAGACGCTGCGGATGATTGTTATCAGTATCAATCAAAATCGACGGACTTATCAGCCCTTGGCGGTTGACGTGACCTTGAATTAGGGAGAGCTTCTGAAATGAAAAAGATCGATCTGATCATCATGTTTTTTATTGTTATCCTGATCATAGCGGCCTTCGCCATGTTTACCCCACTATTGGCCGAACAAAGCCGCCTGCAAGATGAAATTGCCAAACTGCTCGAAGAACAACAGGCAGTCAAACATGAATTGAGTGCCCTGCAAAAGGAAATTGATGCCTTAAGCAAAGGAGATCCGAAAGCCATCATGCGGGTAGCTAGGGAAAAATTTAATTATTGCCGGGAAGGAGAAGAAATCTATCAGCTGGAATATATCGCACCGGAAAAACCATAACCACACCAGCATCAGGAACCCGTTTTATGCCCAGAATATTGCAACTGCCTTTGCGCCCGGAAGAAATTCGCTCCCTGCAATTAAATGAACAGGTCGAACTCAACGGAACTATTTTTACCGCTCGGGATGCCGCCCATAAATTCCTCAGCAAGGCATCCTTAGCTGATCTACCGAACGGCCTGAATCTGCACCAAACGGTATTCTATCACTGCGGACCGGTAGTAATCCGGGAACATGGCGAATGGAAAATCACGGCCGCAGGACCAACAACATCCATCCGCGAAGAAACCTATATGGCCAAGCTCATCGAAAAATTTTCTTTGCAGGCCGTCATTGGCAAGGGAGGCATGGGCGAACAAACCGCGCAAGCCTGTAAACGCTTTGGCTGTGTTTATCTGCATGCCGTTGGCGGAGCCGCCCAAGTTCTGGCAAAGGCCGTGAAAAAAGTACCTGCCGTCTACTTTCTTGAAGAATTCGGTTTCCCGGAAGCTGTCTGGTGTCTGGAAGTCGAGCATTTCCCTGCCGTCGTAACGATCAATGCACAGGGTAACAGCCTGCACCTCAAGGTCCAAGAGGATTCCCAACGGGTTCTCCAACAATTACTCGCCAAACAAGCATTATAGAGTGCGCCAACAAACTGACGCACTGCACATAAAATGCAGCGAATCGGCACGTTTGTAGTTCAGGCTGCTCCCCGCCGCATGAGGTCATTTCGGGACAAGTATGTTCGTCGGATCGGCACGTTTGTAGTTCAGACTTCAGTCTGCGTAGCTCCTGCGGGCTTCAGCCCGCGTTCCCCCTCCCCACAACTTACAACTTACAATCCCCCGCTCCCTCCCCGTCCCCCTCTCCACAACTTACAACTT
>JBAXYW010000013.1:0-22554 GCA_041670605.1 Lentisphaeria bacterium | reverse complement strand
AAATCGCTTTCGACGGAACTTTGCTCTCGCCGTGGAAAAAGTTCACGCAGTTCCAATTTATAGTCACCGGGCGACTAGGAAGTGGTATCAAATTCCAAGCTGGCAACACCCAAAAAAGAAAAAACCGAATCATCCGCCCCAAAAAACCGCATCAATCCTCCTTGCTTTTTTAGTAATATATAACGTTTGCCGGATATGAATGTTTTTAAGGAAAAACCATTTCGGCAGCTGTAGCACAGCTTATCCGTAGAGACTGAATAAGTTTACATCCTTTTGCAAGAAAAGTCAAATAAATAGCACGATGAAAGACGTTTAAGTGACGTTTTAAAAGTGGCCGGCAAATTTTTTGCATGTTATTTATTTTCAATGAGTTAAGGAACTGTTATGAAAGAACAACTTCGAAGGAATTTTGTCAGCTTTAACTGCTTCGCTTAGGGTTAAGGCAGCTATAACTCAGCAGAGATTCATCTACGAATGAATTGTTTAGGTTGTGGACGACAATCCACGCCAGGTTCGTCCGTGTTCGTCCGTGATGCAGCAACGCAGCACGATCCAGGTTATTGCTTTGGTGTCAGGTCGATCAGCACGCGCAGTGCGGTATCCGGATTGCTGATCTGGATTTCCTGTTTCCAGGAAAGCTGTCCGCTGTGGACTTCGAGGTCATATTTTCCTAGGAAGGGAGAGACTTCGGCCTCTCCATTGGCATCGCTTTTGAGTTCCAGGTTGCTGACCCAGTCTTCAAGGATGAGTTTACGGACTGCCTGCAGTGCTTTTTTGGGTTGCATCTGTTTGTCAAGGAAGGCCATATTCGGGTTCAGCAATGCTGCTTCCCAGAGTTCGCCGAGCGAGATGCTGGCGATTTCCCGTCGGGAAAAGAAGAGCAACAGATAGTCCCGGATCATATCCGCCTGCACTTCCGGGTTCTCATCATTGATCGCCAAGTTGCGGATATGGATTGGGACGCCGACTTTGGCGGCCAGCCGGTCGAGGCGTTTTTCCATCGATTGCGGGGCGACATCCAGGCGTTTTAGGTTGACTCCCAGAACCAGGCCGTCCACGGCGATTTCCTCGGTTTTCAACCAATCGAGCAGTTCGATCAGATCGGTCAGTGGGATATCCGAGATTTCCCCCAAGGAATTCAGGTCGCTGATCAGGAGTCGGGTCGCCGGTATCGTTTTTCGGACAATACGGAAGACTTCCGGAATGCTGTCGACCCCGATAAAATTGTAGATTTCGTTGTATTCAATGGCGCCATGCAACACTTCCCAAGCGCTGATTTTACCGGCATGTCGTTTACTGAGGGACTCCACGTGTTTCATCAAGGTTTCCCAGAGTTTATCCCGGTTCTGGCTGCGGCATTTGGGAGGGGCAAACATAAATGCCGGAGCAAACAGGGCGTGACCGCGGATTTCCTTGCCGGCGGCGGCGGTTTGTTCGAGCAACTTCTGGTCGATTTCTCGACCCCAACTTTCATGATCGCGCCAGAGAAACCCGTCATAAAAAGAAATAAAGGAAAAAAAAGGATTGCTCAAGGTATTTTTTTTGTATTCAGGTAATAGTTCCTTATATGGTTTAATTCTTTTAGCCAGATCTGCTAGTTCTCGGCGGGAGAGGATTTCTGGAACCAGAAGGGCAGCCGAAGCTTCGACTCCAATTTGAAAGGACGAGGATTTCTGCCGGAGGGAGATGCTGGCATCCGGAACCGGTTGTTCGTTCTGTTTTACGGTAATCTGCAAGGTACCCTGCCGGTTCCGGTGGATTTTTTCCAGCACCAGTCCGCGCCAGTCATTGTCATAAAAATCTCCGCCCAGAACTGGGCTGACATTGGTTTCAAGACGTTCCGGATCAACCCCTGGGGGATACAGTTTAGCGGAGAGATTACGCAGTTCCAGCAGCCCGGTTTTTTCTGCCAGATGGAAGGAAAAGGACGTTTTATCTGCGAAATAATCTTCATGTACCGGGACAGCTACGCGGAGGGTCTGCCATGCATCGACTGGTTCAGTGATACGCAACGACAGCAGTTTCGGCCAGGGGGCTGCTTCCACCTGCCAGTAGAAATGGAAACAGTAATCCTTTGAGATTTTATAATCAAATTTGACATACAGGGTGGAGCCGCGTGCGACATCGCTGCCGAGCGGCTGCAACAGTTCCATCGACCAGGGTTTGGCGGCGGTCTGTTTTACGGCAATCTGAAGAATATTGGGTGTTTCCGGTGTTTCCCCCTGGATGACCTTGAAACTGCCCAACCCGGCGCTTCGCATGGACCAGTTGAAAGTCGCCCCGGCGGGATCGTTAAAGCCCGCATTTTTAAGGGTTTCAATGGCCGGCTGGAGCTGTTCCTTAGCGTCTGCCAGTAACAGCTTCCCAAAAAAAAGTCCCGGCAACAAAAACAGTGTCAGTAGAGGCAATCTGGTGTTGCTGCGCATGCTCAAATTTCCTTATGCATTGCTAAAGTTTTATGGCGGATTCGAGCGGAACTGTGCATGGAGGAACCATGCTGTAGAATGGCTCAATCACCGTAGTTGACACGAACGTCTTTATGGCTGCGGGCGGATTCATAGATGGCCAAGATCAGATCCACGGCGCGGCGGGCGCTGCGACCGGGAATGTAGGGTTCCCGGTTTTCCTTGATGGCATGAATCAGGTCATGAATCAGGAAGGAATGCCCGTGTAGTCCAAAATTGGCCGGATTATTGGCAATGCTGTCCTGTTTTTCGTCCGCCTCGCTGGTCTTCTGGTCGGTGGCCAAGCCATCGGGTTCGCTTGTTGTGGCAAAGCGGGTGATTTTGTTTTCACTCAGGCAGATGGTACCGCGGTCGCCATGCAATTCGACCCGCCGTGCTTCGCCGGGGTTGCAGGAAGTGGTTCCGATGATGGTGCCCATGGCTCCATTCTGGAATTGTAGGCTGGCCACGCAGGTGTCTTCCACGGCGATCTCCCGCACCAGATGATCCATACGTGCAAAAACCTGTTCGACTGGGGAATTCATGATCCACATCAGCAGATCGATGCCATGTACGCCCTGGTTCATTAAAGCCCCACCGCCATCAAGCTCCCAAGTGCCCCGCCAACCTGCGCTGGCATAGTAGGCACGCGAGCGGTAATATTTCATGAATCCATCCCCCAAAGTCATTTTTCCCAATTGTCCAGCAGCAATGGCTTGCCGGGCGCTGATGCTGCTTTGTTCCGTGCGTCCCTGGAAGACGCAACCCATCTTGACTTTGGCTTGATCGACGGCCTCGATCATCCGGCACATTCTTTCATAGCTGATATCGAGCGGTTTTTCACAGAAGACCTGTTTGCCGGCTTTGGCTGCTGCGATGACGCCATCGGCATGCAAACCTGAGGGCGTGCAGATACAGACGACATCGACTTTGGGGTCTTTTACCATCTCAAGATAGTCTTTGTAAAAAGCGACATTGCCATTGTCAGTGGCGCATTTGCGCCCCTTTTCCTCGTCAATATCGCAGACGGCAACTAATTCGGCTTCCGGGCAGGAAGCAATTCCGCCAAGATGTGCAGTAGAAATGACGCCACAGCCGATAATTCCAAAACCGAGTTTATCCTGATTCATTTTCCTTTGAGCCTCCTGATGAACACATGGAACAGATGAACAACATCCGAACGGGAATCGAATGTGCGAATTTTATGGTTTTTTTGTGATTTTACTTCGGGGTTTCATGATCAGAAAGACCGTCGTATCGGGCGCGGGTTGGGCTTTACTGTCATCGACGATATGGATCGTATCATCGTCACTGGCCGGATCCGGGCTATCCAGTACGCTTGCCCCGATCGAGTAATTAATCACGATATTGCCTTCGGCATCCGCTTGAAAAACGCCATTTTTGACCGATGAGCCGACAAACACCCAGCCTTTCTGAAGCAAGTTTTTCCCGGTTCTCGTATCCACGATCCAGTTTTCGACGGCTTCCCGGTGTGGCTTCCCCTGGGAATCCTTCCATTCAATAAAAAGGTCAATCAAGTCTCCCTGTTTGTTTTTGCCGTCAGTCTGGCGGAAGCCGTTTTCGGCGCCGAGCAGGTAAAGCATGGTTTGTACCTGAATCGCTGAGATTTCGCTGCACAGCAGGGCTTCGTGCAGCCGGCCATCCGGTTTGCCAAGGATGACTTCCAAAGCCCCTTCTTTCAAGACAAAATGGCAGGGCAGGGCGAGTTCTTGTTCTGTTGTTCGCAGAATGGCCCCATTGAGTTCCAGATTACCATCAGGCAAGCGTTTTACTCCATAGGGCAACATCTGTTGCTGACCCGGCAGAGGAAGGGACAAGAGCAAAATCAAAAGAAAAAGCTGGATGAAAAATTTATTCATCGTAACCCGGAAATTTTCTCGCTTTTGATTGTTTTTTTAGTGAATTTATTTTCTTGTCCGTTACGGAGGCGGACGATATTTTCCTTATGGCGGACAATAATCAGCACCGCAATGATGCTCATCAGGATGATATTGGTACTATGAATACCGCCCCATTCCAGTAAAAACATCAACAAGGCAACGACTGGCATTGAGATTGCGGCGACGATACTGGCGAGGGAGACGATGCGGGATTTCAGGAAGGTGATATACCAGATGATGGCGCCGGCCAGAACCGGCCAGAAGGCGACCACCAAAATTGCTCCCAGGCTAGTAGCGACGCCTTTGCCACCTTTGAAATGCAGAGTATACGGAAACATATGGCCGGTGATGGTGCCAGCAATCGCAAACATTTCACCCCATTCCGAACCGACAACCATTTGCCCGCCAAGCCAATTTCCGATGAAGATGACCGGAATTAGCCCTTTCAGAAAATCCAGAATGAAACAGATCACGCCCCAATCTCTGCCCAAAACCCGGCGCACATTGGTTGCCCCAATATTATGGCTGCCATGCCGGCGGATATCAAGACCATTCAGTTTCCCAATCAAATAACCAAACGGAATGCTGCCAATGAAATAAGCAAAAAAAGTGACGCAGAAACCGCTGGCAAGAAATTTTTGCATCTCCATTGTTAGGACTTCTCCTGTAGCATTTTAAAAGGTATTCTTATTGCTTCAGATGCCATTTCGGCGCAGTTGATAGCAGTCTTGGCAGCGGAAGACATCGACGCCATAGACCAGGGTTTCCGGTTCCGAGCGATGCATATGGATGCAATCCTCGTGCTGAAGTGGAAGAAGCTCGGGGTTATTATCGGCAGCCAGCAGAGCGGGACCGCGCAGAATCTGGACTTTGATTTTTGCTGTTGGCGGCAGGACTGTGAAATCCGGTCCATCCATGGTGTTGTTAAAAGCCAGTCCGATGCCGGCTTTGAAGTTGCCATGGGTGATGCTTTGGAAGTAGCCGGTACTGCCAAATGGGGTTGCGATGACCAAGCTGTCAGAAACGACTTGCGGGCGGAACAGTGTATCATCGACCCAGATGCGGTAACGAATGGCGCTTGAGACCAGTTCACGACTCAGCACCAGATCATTCAGTCCCTGGAGCGTCTGCCCGGTATCGCTGACAGCCACCATTTTTTCCAGAAAAGAAGGTTCCAGATTGCCGCTGAATAATCTTGTCAGGGTATCCAGTTCGGAATGAAGGGGACATTTGGGGTTTTGTTTACGATCGCGAAGAGGAAATTTCGGGATTCCCGGGTATAAACGTTCCGCGCCAAGCAGGGAGCCATCGCCACCATGTGAAATCACCAAGTCGGGCTGTTCTTGCACCAAAATCAGGGGAAACTTTTTTAACAACGGCAACAGGTCTTCGAGATTCCGACCATAAACCAGTACCCGGAGGGGTTTACCAGAAAAAAGATCATCCATGTACAAGGACTCCCAAAAAACCAAGTTGCGAATGACCTGGTCAGAAAACGAAAAAACGCTTTGTAATGTATTACCGATTGCCTGAGCTTCAAATTTCGAGGCAAGAAAACCGATTATTTCAGGGAAAAATCAAAAAATCGGTTCTTTCCGAGCGAGCTTGTCGACTCCAAGGAGTCTGTATATGCACCGCTCATTCCATGGGTCTGCTGATCATCTGTTTTTTTACGAGTTGGCCGTCTTTTTCTTCGTACATGATCATATATTCCTGTGGACGTTGATTAGGTACCGGGACGTAGATGCCGCATTTGATTTGCCAACTGCGGTCGGCGGAGACTTTGACCTGTTTCATCGTTTCGTTCAGTAGTAGCATTTCCTTACGCAGACTGCTGACCTTGGTCAAGGCCGCAGCACTGATCAGCAGACCGATCAGGCTGAACAGAACGAGAAGCACCAGAAGGACGTTGGGAAGCGGATGAGCGGTTTTTGCCGCTTCGCCCGGCAGCGTTGGATGAAGCAAAACCGCAGGAGCTGATGCTACTGGCGCAGGCGGCGGCGGAACGGCTGGCTTGACAGCGGCTGGCGGAGCAGAACCTACTCCAGACGGACGGGAAAATTTCCCCCCGGGTTGCGGGCGCTGCAACCCTTTGCCGGGCAACGTTTTTTTTAATCCCGTCCCCAAAGCAGGTGCTGCAGGAACCGCCGACTTTGCCGACTCCGCTACGGCAGGCTCACTCCCCGTTTTTTCTTCAAGGGGTGCTTTTTCATTTTTGTCGGGCGCATCGGAAAAGATGGATAAAACATCATTGAAATCGTCATCCATATTGTCTTCCTTTCTTTGCTGTGTAAATTAAACAAAAAGCCCTGACCAGGAATGCAAGCAGGTTTTCCGCTTGGGCTAGAATGTTGTCCTTTTCAAAAAGGTAGTGTATCTTTGGGAAATTTCCATTAGGGATGGTGAAAGATATTGATTTTAGATGACAAAGAAGCTGGAAATATGATGCAGAATCGAACCCATATGGATGAGTTTTGGATGCGCATGGCACTTCGGGCAGCGGAAAAGGGTCGAGGTTTATGCTCTCCAAACCCGATGGTCGGTGCTGTGCTTGTTAAAAACGCTGAAAAAATTGCGATTGGCTACCACCTTTGTGCAGGCCATGAGCATGCTGAGATTCTCGCTCTTCGTCAGGCCGGCCAAGCTGCCAACGGCGCGGACCTGTATGTGACGCTCGAGCCCTGCTGCACTTGGGGGCGTACACCTCCTTGTGTGGAAGCAATACTCCATGCCGGTGTTCGTCGCGTGGTGATCGGCTGCCTGGATCAAAACCCCGCCCATGACGGACGGGGGATCAGCATCCTTCTGGAAGCTGGAGTCGAAGTGGTCCGCGGTATTCTTGAACCGGAATGCTTGCGCCTAAATGAACATTTTTTCTGGTGGATTAATCAGAAGCGTCCCTTTGTCTACCTAAAAATGGCAATGAGCCTGGATGGCAAGATTGCCTTGCCGGATGGCACATCAAAATGGATTACCGGTGGGGAGGCTAGGCAACAGGTACAACGACTCCGGCAACTGGCCGGGGCAATTCTGGTTGGAGGAAAGACGGTGCGCAGAGACAATCCCGGCTTGCAGGTGGTGGATCCCCCGGATTGGCCCAAGCAGCCGCAACTTTGTATTTGGACGGAAAAACCGTTGGAAAAGGATCTGCAGATCATGAAGGAAACCCATCCGCCAGCGATTTTATGTAAGCCTCGTTCGCAGCCCGAATGGGTGAAGTTCCTGCAGGAACTTGGTCAAAAGGATTGTAACTTTCTGCTGCTGGAGGGCGGCGGAGAACTCGCGGCGGCGGCCTTGGCCGCTGGCATCGTCAATAAAGTCGGCTTTTTTATCGCTCCAAAACTGATCCTTGGCCGGGATGCGATTCCAGTGACCGGGGGGCAAAGCGTCGCTTCTCTGGCAGAGGCCATCTCTCTGAAAAATCTGCAAAGTGAATTATATGGCCAAGATCTACTTATTACAGGATACTGTGAACATGTTTACCGGGATAATTGAAGATTTAGGTACCGTCGTCAAGATCACTGGACAAGGCAATGCCGCCCGGCTGGAGGTACGCACTGGATTGCCAGCAAAAGAGATTGCACTTGGGGATTCCATTGCCGTCAATGGGGTTTGTCAGACGGTCGCTGAATTTCACCCCCCCGTACTGACCTTCCATGCATTGCAAGAAACGTTGCAGAAAAGTAATCTCCGGCATTTACAAGTTGGGATGGAAGTCAACCTGGAGAGTGCATTGCGCCTGGGGGGCAAGCTGGGAGGACATCTGGTGTCCGGCCATGTAGACTGTACCGGACAGGTGATGTCAATCAGTGACCGGGCAGGAGATATCGCTTTGAAAATTGCCCGTCCGATGGGAGACTTTCCGCTGGTCAACAAAGGCAGTATCGCAATCAATGGAGTTTCTTTGACCGTCGCCGAATTGACTGCAGAAGCGGTGCTGGTATGCATTATTCCACATACTTGGAAATATACTAATCTGCGCCTGCTGCAACCCGGGGAGGAAGTCAATCTCGAAGCCGATCTGATCGGCAAATATGTGCAAAGCCTATCAGGTCCATATTCGTCAAAAAAGTCTTTGACGCTGGATGACCTGAGTCAAGCCGGCTTTGGAGTGTAGGACGAACACGGACACGGACACACGGACGAACACGGGGTGAACTGGTGTCCACAACCTAATAATTTCATCTGGGCTTTGGGTCGTTTTGTCATGCGTCTAACAATTCATTTTGCCTGAGGATTTTAGAGTATTGACACTAATATATTTCCATTTCAGTCAGCAGGACTCCTGCAGCATCGTATCTCTGATGAAGACGTTCCTGCGTCTTGATTGGAAGAATTTTAAAATCACTAATTTGTACTTTCAACTCATTTGTTTTGACGGATGGAAATGTCAGTTCGACTCGTTTCTCTGTATTGTTTGCAAACGACTTTATTTCTTGCCATTTCCCATCCTTCATGATTAATATTTCCGCCCCTTTTAGAAGCGCTTCTCCTTGATAAAGTTGGGTATAGAAAACCAGCCTGGAAAATTCTGTAACTGCAGGGAATTTTACGGATATCCATGGAGTTTTATCTCTGGCAGATGGGGTCCAGCCAGGAATTGGATTATCGCCGATGTCGATCCGTCCGTCAGCTAAAAAATAACCAGCGTATTTTACGTAATTATGCGAAAGATGAATATTTGATGACGTTTCAATATGTGGAAGACCGGTGATTTGTCCGGTCTTGATCCGATTAAACTTGTCTGCGCTAACCTCGCCAATGAAAAGTTTATTGCCGTGTTTATGGGAGTTTTTTCGAAAAGAATCCAGCGCTTCCTGTGCGTCCGCTATTCGTATCTTCTTCGCAAGTTCAGCGTCTGTCACATAGATACGGGCTTCATAAGGAGAAAATGTATCTGTAAATCCATTATTTTCCAGAGATATCATACGATCTTCTCCAAAAACATACAGTTTTTCTCGAAGCTCATCACTGTTTTTGAACTGCAGTTGATGGGTGACATTCTTACCCTCATTGTTCACAGCAATAAGCATCAAATTATTTTGGTACCGTTTCACTGCAGTGATAAACTTATAATTCTCACACCCTGCTTTGCAAATGATGACCGAATGATCCGATGGGACGGCAATGTAATCACTCAACAGAGCCACTTCTTTTCCGATCTGCTGTGTACCATAACGTAATTCTGCAGAGCAACTTAAATGTTCCCAATGGTAATATATTATTCCGCATGAGTCGTATGCGATAGCCTGACAAAAATTGTTACGGAGTTCTTTCAGGGAAGGTGCCCGGGCGATCTTATTTCCCTCAGAATTCCAGATAAACCCCTGTAGACAGGCGAGGTGAGGTTTCATGGTTCCGGCAAAATCTGTGAGTTGCGCTACTACTGACATCGGTTTTTTTGTCGTTCCGTCAGTGTAGAAATTCGGATAAGGATCCGGGAAAAGAAGATCGCAGGCAGCCCCATAATCTTTCATGCCTTTCATGCTGTAATTCAACATAATACAGGGATGATATGGATCCAATTTATCAATCAGTTTATAAACTTCGGCATACCATGCCGGATTATTTTCCCGTCCCTCGGGTTCGTCGTCCAGATAATACGCGAATGTTGCCGGATGTTCCCTGACAGCGAGTATCTGCTCCGTTATTTTTTGTTTTTGTTCTTCAGTCAAATACTTATGGTTCTTGAAGATTTCATATTCATAGGCCTTGGAGTTTTCGCAGTAAGGATTGACAAGCATCCGCACGCCGACCGCATGAGTCCGGTCCAAATCCTCAAGCCAGCGTTTAGGTGTTTTCCATCTGGCATAAGTTTGCATAACATTACAATAAGGAATTGCCCGGGATGGAGGATCGAAATAACCAAAAGGAGTAAAGATACTTCCATTCCAATACATCGCAGTACGATTTTCCATCCAATATTCATATTTTGCTGGAGGAAGTTTGCGGACAATGGATGAAACTTCATATTTTTCCTGGCCGGAATGAAGCTCGACGGTCAGACCATAATTACCATCGGTGAGCTTTGCAAAGTCATATTGAAAAAACGATTCGTGATTTTTAAAAAACAATTTTTCCGAATATTTGAAACTTTTTCCGGTCAACAAAATGGTAGCTTCTGCATTATTTATGTCTTTTTCCGTATTGATTCTTACTTTCAGAATCTTGTCTTTCATTCTTGAAAAAAACGCTTTTTTATAAACCGGATGCAAAATTTCTATTGAAATCGGAGTATACTGTATCAATTTTTGTTCATGAGTTTCAGTATAACGTTTTCCTGTAAAGGATGAGTAAACACAGGATATCAGATAATTTCCTTGTTCAGGCACCATACAATGGATCGTCGCTGGACTGGGAATGGTTGGTAAACATTCTATTTCCATCTTTTTTTCAAAAACTTTTTCTGTATTCTTTTTAATGGTGATTGAAAAGTCCCCTGTACTGAACCTATCAGAATCATTAATGATTGTAGCATTCAGGTCGAAGGAATAGCCAGACTTCTTCTTTTTCATGTGTGAACATTCGAGTTTTACAGTATAAAGAAAATCCTGGAGATTAAGATTTTCCAGTGCCCATTTTCGATACTCCCGCACAGGGCCGTGTCCAGCTGAACTAACCGGCGCGAATGTCGAATATTCCGCTGCTTTGCCTGCATAGCAGTTGCGTCCAACATTAATTACCCACTCACGCCCCGTGTTTCCATCAATGCCGAGTACAGAAAGCGGAATGCCACCTTCCACAATCCATTTGTTTTTATATATCTGAGCGGTAGATATTAACTCGGTATGCAGACTGCTGCCTGTATAAGTATTTCTCCCGGTATTATCGTCCTGAAAATAATAAGCAAACATCCCTTCGGCAGAATTAAAAACAAATTTTTGGTATTTATTGTATGAACGGTCCGTTATAATGGTCAGTTCAACCGAATCATCCAACCAGAGATACGAATTCTTTTCGGGAGAGCTTCTTTCGGCTACTAACTTCTGAATATTCTCCTCGTCGCATTCGACCAGGAACCAGAGATTAGCCTGATCATGGAAAATTTTAAAGCGGGTCTGTTCCCGGGGTGCTTTCGTCTGTCCGCAGACCGTAAAATCAGTGTGCCAGACAAGGTTTTGCCAGCAAAGATCATCCGGACTGCCATCAATTTTGGGTTTGGCCGTTTGATGCTTTAACTCCAGACCAAATGCCGAAAAATTCAAAAACATTACCATCAATACAGATGCCAAAGCCTTGAAGAATACTTCGTATTGTGGAAATGCTCTGTATGTTTTATTTAAAATAATCATGTTTATTTCACTCTTAAATCTGGTTTTAAAACATCGGACGATTGATCTCTGTCATTCCTCAGAATGACCGGTTGTATTTCTGACAACTGTAAATCTGAAACTTTTTTTGATATAACGGATCTTTTCTTCTGTCTGTTCTTTTGTCTTTTGATATTCAGGATGCCGGAACTGTAAAATTACTTTCACGGAATAGTCCCCAACTGGCCAATCGGTTCCGATCTCACAGGGAATTGCTGCCTCATTGCGCATTTTTATCCCGGTTCTTTCTGCAACTGAAAAGTATTTCCACTTTGCCAGTTTTGCATTATCCCAGCGCGAATCTTTATACTTTATTACCTGGAAAACCTTATCTGCACCTTGGGGTAGTTGTGACAGTAACCCGGAAAATGCATACCCCCACAGGATACTGCCATCAGGCTGTTCATAACAAACTTTTATTTTCAGAATTTCACCCGGAAAAACTACTTTTGTATCCAACTCCACCTTTTGTATTTCCGGGTCTGGAACTTCAGAGGCCAGAGAAAGTAAGGGCAGAAATACCCCCGTACAAATTAAAGTAAGAATCCAGCTTTTCATTTTTACCTTGCTTTTAGAACGATTTCTTTTGATATTATCACCGGGAAGCCTTACCCATTTCTGGAATTATTCTGTTTATATCAGAATCCTGGACAGAACTAATTCAAAACTTTGACACCACAGTTTCGAAGTATTACCTTGCTCGCGGTTTTGAGACCCGCCTGTATCCATTGAGGATCTCAGTGAACGAATTGGAAAGACTTTTCCGCTGATCCATCGCCTTCGTCAAATTTAACCAACACCTTCAACAACTCCAATTTTCCAGCCGTTTCACAGGGATTCAGACTCCACTCATAAAAATCACAACAGAGTCATATCAATATGTAACATATATATTATATCTCTGTGGATACGTGATCTCACCGGTAGAAGTCTTACATTCTGCATCGGTAAAGCGCCTTCTGAATGCTTTGACATGCCCGGTAGCCATTAATATGTTATTAATGCCTTGATGATGGGCTGTGCTGTCATAAGAATCTGAAACACCGTAAGCCATGCCCCCGGAACTTGTGGAGGGCCATTCCGCATCATATACCAACGGAATTTTATACGCATTTTTATCCATACAAGGTCTGAACTGCCTGAAATATTTCGGCGGAGAAAAGTATAGTCCGCACCGCTGATTGTACAGATATGAATGATTAATATACGTCTTCGACACATTGTCATACCATATATCATTCGGCGTATATCCTCCTGCCACATTAGCACTCTTGGTAGTATCTCCGGGACAATCCAAAAGCTTTTTTTCACCCAAATAATTGAGCTGCTGAAGAATATACCATGGAGAGCGCTGAATATAATCCGTTCCCAAACCAATAACCGTGTAGTCATTGAAATCGTTTTCATATAACTGAATGGAAAAACCGATTTGCTTGAGATTATTCTTGCAGGTGGTTTCAAGGGCTTTCTGACGCGCCTTGCTTAATGCAGGTAAAAGCATGCTGGCCAAAATGGCAATAATTGCTATCACGACCAACAACTCAATGAGTGTAAACTTCTTCATGCCTCTCGTTGTCATTTGACATCTCCTTTTTTAAAACCGAAATCACACTTCTGGCACACCAGCACCAGACGATTCCCGGACAATCCGTTCAGATTCGACAATCAGCTTCCTGAAAATATACCGGTTGTTCTTATCCTCAATTTGACCGATAAGCAGTTTCACAAGTTTCGATGCAATCGCCCGCCTAGGCTGGCGAACTGTCGTCAGGCTGGGCACGCAATACTGAGCTTCCTCGATGTCGTCAAATCCGGGAATCGCCATTTCTCCAAGAATATCAATTCCCTGATTGCTTAAAGGTTCATTTTTACTTTTCACACGTGTTAATTACATTGTATCACTGTTTCCCGTTATTGTCAATGTGAGACGATTTTTTTGGGGGGAGGGGGTGGGCTACGTTTTCCGCTATGTTTTCCGCTGCAATTTTTTTTTTGTTGTTCTGGTTTAAGGTGGCGGTTCAGTGCAGGCTTTCATTGTTTATTCGATGTTGAGTAAGTATACTTTTCTTTTGCCCTGGTGAATAGAATCCACGGTGATTCTCTTTCCGTCTGCAGACCAGCGCGGATGCAAGTCACAGCGGACGTCAACTGGGAAGGTGTCCGGTTGCTGGTGGCGGAAACGCCCGATGATCTCAATTTCTCCGTTCTCCGCATTTACCCGTGCTAATGACTGAAATCCATCTTTGGGATAGGAATCTGCCAACAGCCATTTACCATCCGGGGAGAAGATCAAGTGTGCCATTGGGCCCATACCGCGAGAGATGCGGGTTGCGCGGAAAGGTCGTATGCGGTCATCAAACACGACGTATTCATTTCCTTGCTGACGCCAGTTGGCGTCAATCAGAATTTCGTTTGGAGTACGTCCCCAGATCTGGTGTGAAATCATTCCATTCGTCCAATGTAGCTGCGAAAGTGTGCATGCCAGATCGGAACCATTGATATCAACCGTATACATATTGGTTTGCCAATGTGGTTTCCTTTGCTCAGGACAGTGTCGAAACAAAAACAGCAGTTTTGAGGAGTCACAATTGAAAATAATGTGGTTAAGCCAAAGATACTGATCTTTTAGATCATATGCCATCGGATGCGCGGCAATGAGTTGCCGGTAGTTCACCAGCAATGTGCTTGTGCCAGTATGCATATCAATCAGAAAAACTCCGTCCTGATCTAAATCCGGGACTTTATCGTCGGGCAACAGGGCTTCTGCATAGGTATAGCCTCGGCGCGGAATCCTGGCAAAATTCAATGTTGCGCCCCAACGCCCATCCGGAGACATGGCATAGATCGGAAACTCGTATCTGCCAACCACACCGCGCCCGATTTCATAAATCCGGGCAACGAGCTTTTGTTCTTCCAGATCAAAATCATTGTAGATGAAACAATTCTGCCGATGTTTCAGCCATAAGGTCATAGCACCCTGCTGATGGCACCAAGCACGGGTTTTTGCACATGGAACGAATGGTCTGTTTGTTCCTTCCAGGTAACCGACTTCGGCAGTTTCGCCGATCTGAGGCAGTTTTTCACACTGCGGGGCTTTTAGTGTCAAGTGCTTGGAGAGATCTGCATTCCATGGATCCCGATCATAGTAACCAAAAAAATAATGTCCGTCTTCTGGGCACAGAACCTGCCAGTTGAATTTTTCACTGATCTTCATGTGGATTAAAACCCCTGAATATTTTTTTCACGCTTTCGCAAGCCAGTTTAGGTCGACGATATTCATCAAGCACCCCTTTATTATTAAAAGCTCTTGGACGTACCAACGCCCTAGCGCTGCGGTAGGTACGGCAATCACAGAATTGCCACAACGCAACTCCGCTAATACGGCTGTCCTCAACGACTTTACGGCAAACAATTTTCAAATACTCATTCTGGTATTCTTCAGACCATTGTGCACAGATAGAATCTCGCCAACCATAAATCGCACCCGCCCCGATTTCTGAAATAATAAATGGCTTTTCTGCAAGTCCGCGATTTTTCAATTCAGCAAGATAAAAGTCGATTTTCGGCTCGATTTCCTCAAGCGGATTTTCCTCATCTTGGTCGACGACATACCAGCCTGGATAGATATTGAAGCAGATGACATCGATTTGTTCGAGAAAAAGATCTTTCATGCCGCGGTTGCTGGCGTAAGTTACCAGCCGGAAAGGATCCCTGCTGCGAATTAATTGGATCAATGATTCATAGCATGCACGGGATGCTTCAGCAGCGGATTCTCCTTCATTGAGAAAACCGCGCATAATGATGCAAGGGTGGTTGTAGCTGGCGCGAATCATTTCCACGGTTTGTTTTCGCTGCGCTTCGACAAAATCAGGATCTTCAAAATGGCGGACTTTTTGTCCCCAGCCCATGCTTTCTTCAAATACCAGAAAACCAAATTCGTCACAAAGATCGAGGAAACGCGGGTCTTGCGGATAGTGTGATCCGCGGACAAAATTACATCCCATATTCCGCAACAGTTGCAAGTCAGCAAGTACCTGCTGATATGGTAAAGCAGGGCCGTATTGCGGGTGTCCTTCGTGGCGGCAGAATCCGAGCAATTTTATCGGCTTACCATTAAGCATGATCTGTCCATTTTCCGTCCAGACTTGGCGAATGCCGAAACGTACAGTGCAGGCGTCGTTGCCGTTATCGACCGTCAGGGTATGCAAGTGGGGACATTCCGGTGACCAACACTTTAGCTCGGGCAATTCCAGTTCAAATGTGAATACTCCGTTCTTGAATACCACATCCTGAAACTTGCTTTGGCAAGAACCGTCAATAGTGACAGCAAGGTTTTGCCGGCCGGAGGATTCAATGCAGACTCTGAACCTGCGGTTTCGATAATCGAGCGTATCCACAGCAACCCAGTCGAACAACTCCCCAGCTGGCAGTATTTGCAAATCCACTTCACGGAAAATTCCCCCGTAGGCATAGAAATCGAAAAAGCCCTCTTGCAGGGGATATTTTTTATAGTCGAAGCGGTTACAGGTCATGATGACCAGTTCGCGACTTGATTGTTCGGACACGGGAATAGGACATGCAAAAGGCGTATAAGCACTATAATGTTCCCCGATTTGAACACCATCTACAAATACTTTACAGTACATCGCTGCAGCACCGATCTTCAGCAATGATTTTGTTCCAGCAGGAATGTCAATAAAACACCGGTAAATACCCAGTCCGCGCTTGCCGTTATAGGCTGGAAACGCATCAAATGCCGATGGAACCGGCATGCGATCGTCATATTTTAACGTTGTGATATCCAGCTCATCAAAGCCAATATCCTGCAGAAATTTGAAATCCCAAAGACCCGTCAGCTTGACCCCTTTGCGCTGAGGAAAAAACGGATAACTTTGTATACTGGTTGATGCGTTGTTCATATTAAAAAAACTTGTCTTGTCTTATTTCGAGTTCACGAATAAATGGTGCTTTTCACTCCCAGAGGATTTTTAGGAACAGGAAGATTTTCGGACAATTAAAGTCGGTTGGAGTATTTTTTTGTTCTGGAAAGGGTGCCACTGTTTTTTTTCATTGATTTGTTCCATAAGCATGTTGACCAGTTCGGCAGCGATTTCTTTTTTGGGCTGGCTGACTGTAGTCAAACCTGGGACACAATATTGTGCTTCCTCAATATCGTCAAAACCAGTGATTGCCATCTCTGCAGGTACTCTTATGCCGGATTGGATTGCTTCGTTCATGCCGCCAATAGCCATAGCATCATTGTGGAACATCACGGCGTCTGGCAAGTTCCCGGCATTTCTTTCCAGAAGAATTTGCATCCCTTTAATCCCTTCCCGCATCTCACCACTGAGGTTTTCGATTACACTCTCGTCAATGTCAATATTGTTTTCCCGTAAAGCTGCCTGGTACCCTGGAAAACGTTGGTCATCCTTGTTGACGCCCCCGATAAAAGCGATACGATGACGACCCATGCTAATTAAATGCTGCACCAACATTCTGCTGCCCTCATAGCGATCAACATCCACATAACTCAAAGGTTTATCCCCCGGATTGCGATAAACGACTACCGGAGTCCCACTTTCATGTAGTCGTACCAGCTTCTCACTGGCCGCTGAATAAGCAATGATACCATCCACTTTCCGCGCCAACATGGAATCCAACATCTGAGAATATTCCTCAGCATTCGAGCCCACTACAAAAATCGCCGAAAATCTTTTTGCGTTCAGACAAAGAAAAATTTCATTCGACAATTCCCCAAGAAAACGATGCGCGAAGGAAGGAAGAAGAACCCCAATCAGATTCGTTTTCCCCATGACCAGACTGCGCGCTGCCAGATCCGGCTGATAATTGGACTTGCGCGCTAGTTCCCGAATCCGACTGCTCGTTTCAGCTTTGATCTTCGGAGAATCCGAAAGCGCTAAACTGACCGTCGAACGAGAAATATGTAAAATGTCAGCTAGGTCTTTCTGAGTCATGACACTTTTACTCCAAATAGGTACAAAACAAAGAAAACTTAGAAAAACAAAAGAGAGAACAAAATTCACACGTGTTAAATACTTTAATTCCTTATTTTTTTTTGTCAAGCTGTTAGGTTGTGGTTTGGCTAATTTTTCCATAGCATGGGGGAAAACAGTTTTCCGGAGATAATTTTCCTGCGGATTTTGCACTATTATAAAAGTTTTGTTTTGTTTTTTCTGAGTTCAATAAGATTTCAGCTTGGCTTGACAAGAAGCCGAAACCATTTAGCTTAATGCATTGACTTTTCGGGGAAAATGGATTTTCCGGGAATTTTTGCTTTCAATACGAAAGGGGTTTTATGAAACAGGCAATTTTGCTGGTCGTATGTTTTGTTTTTCTGAGTGGTTGTGTTTGTGTTCAGAAGGAATCTGTAGCTTTGCAGGAGAAGGTTGAGTTCTTTCTTCCGGAGGTGATTTATGCGGTTCCTGGTGTTGAAATGAATGTTTATTTCAACAATCTTGTATTGCTGGTCCATTCTGCCAACTATGTTTTTGATGTCAATTGCAGCAAAGGGCGCAATGATCAGCAACGTTGGCGTTTTGTTCCGTCGGAAAAGGACATTGGTACGTATGACTGGGAAATCCGGGTTTTCGGGCAGCAGGGTTTGGTTGCGCAAGGCAGCTGTAAACTGGTGGTTAGTGCGCTGAATACGGTGGAAAACCGCCCGCTTTCAGTTTTGGTCGTCGGAGACAGCCTGACGGCGGCAACGGCATACCCGGCCCGGATATTTGCTTTGAGCAAAAACCCCGGAAAACTGGCGATGAAAATGATTGGCAGCCGTGGCAATGGTCCGGAGCGCAGCGCAGTACCCGGCGACGTGGCACATGAGGGATACGGCGGCTGGACTTGGAATAGCTTCGCCAGTGGCAAAAACAGTAAATTTTTGCGCTTCCCGGACGGAGATAGCACTGCGAGCGGGACGCTGGATTTTCAAGCCTACTTGGATCAATATAATGAGGGCAAAGCCCCGGATGTTATTACCATCATGCTGGGAATCAATGATATTTTCGGCGCACAGGATGAGAACATAGATAGTAAGATCGATGCGATTTTCGCGAAAATGGAGTTGTTGCTGGCGGAATTTCGCCGGGTCGCCCCGCAAGCGGCGATCGGGGTTGCCTTGATTCCGCCGGGCGCGGGATCACAGGATGCCTTTGGCGCCAATTATGCTTGCGGTCAGACACGCTGGCAATATTTGAAAAATCAGTCCCATTACAACCAGGCACTGGTGGCGAAATTCAAAACGGCAAACCCCCAGGGGATTTCTCTGATTCCGGTCTTCAGCAATCTGGATTGTGTGAACAATTATCCGCAATTAACGTCTGCAATCAATGATGGAAATACAGCGCAGATTACCCGCCTGAACAATGGAGTGCATCCTTCCGTTGCGGGCTATAACCAGATCGGCGATACGATTTTCAGCTGGTTGCAGCATCAACTTGCAAAGTAAAATCTGTAACGAACTAAGCGATTTTTATTGAGAGAATCAATTCGTTAGAGGAAGACGGAACGAAAAAAATGCAGGAAGGACAGGCGATTCAGGATTTCAGCGCCCTGGGAAGTTGCCTGGTGATCGGGGGCGGCGGCTTTTTAGGCAAGCAGATTGTTTCCCGGCTCCGGTCTGCTGGGGCTGCGGTACGTGTATTGGGACGGCACCTCTATCCGGACTTACTGGCGTTGGGCGTCGAATGTCGACAAGGTGATGTTACGGATTTACGGACTGTGCAGCAGGTCTGCTTGGGGATCGACACGGTCTTTCATACCGCCTCTCTCAGTTTTATGTGGGGCAAACGGGACTTGCTCTACCAAGTCAATGTGGAAGGCACGGCCAATGTTATCAAGGCGTGTCGGGAAGTCGGAATCCAGCGTTTGATTTATACCAGTTCACCCAGTGTCGTCATTGGCGAAAACAGCATTGTCAACGGAGATGAGAGCCTGCCCTATCCGGAATGTTACGGTAGCGATTATCCAAGGAGCAAAAGCCTGGCCGAACAGCTCGTTCTACAGGCAAACAAGCATGGGGATTCTACTGAAAAGCAACTGCTGACCTGTGCCATCCGACCGCACCTGCTCTGGGGACCGGGAGACCCTCATATTCTGCCACGCATACGAAAAGCTGCTACGCAAGGACGTTTGCGGCAGATCGGGGACGGGCGAAATCTGATCACGATCACCCAGGTGGAGAATGCCGCGTATGCCCACCTGCTGGCCGCCTTGGAACTGGCCGGCTCGGCTCGTTGTGCGGGGAAAGCCTATTTTATCGGAGATGCGGAACCCATTTATCTCTGGCCTTGGCTGAATCAGGTTCTGTCCATCTGGGGGCTGCCGCGGATCAGAAAGCACGCGCCTTGGGGACCGACCCGGTTTCTGGCTTTATTGTCTGAAGGGCTGCATGATCTTTTCCCCTGGCTTGGGGAACCCTTCATGACAACGTTCATTGTCGATCAGCTGGTGCGTTCGCATTCATTTTCGCACCAGGCCGCCGCCCGGGATTTCGGATATTTTCCAATCGTCTCCCCACAGGCCGGTTTGCAAAAACTGGCAGAAGCGGAGCATACTCAGGCAACGGAAAGTTAAATGATGCCTTTCAGGCCAACCCTTATGATGATGCCTGAAACAAAAAGGGGATCTAACGAGATGTCAAATCAGAACCGCTGCCATGCCGGTAAGAAACTGCGCATTGGAATCTGGGAACATTATTTTCAGCCGGAATACCGCATTGCCGACCGTTTGCGAGAGCATTTCGACGCCGAAATCATCACCGTTGATTTTAAAAAAGCGGGTTACTTGGATGATCTGGATGTTTTGCTGATCGAACAAAATGGGCTGAATGATTTTGTTGAAAACAATTGTGAATATATGCATGCCTTTGTGGCTCAAGGCAAAATCTGCTGGATCATGCATCAGGATTATGAACGCTGGTCGACTTCTTTTCTTCCCAATGAATTGTCTTCGCCTTATCTGGTAAACCGTTATTTGACCAGTATTTCCGCTGTGCATAAGACCTATCTGCTGCCCTGGCTGGAAAACCCCGCACATCCGTTGTTTGCCACTCCGAATACCTTGGGTTCTGAAGAGCTTTTATACTGGGAAATACCGGGCAATTCCTTTGCCATACAACGAAAACCAGGATCGGCAGAATCCCTGCGCACAGCGGCGGTGTCCTGCATCGTCAACACTGGCAATTGGGAAGTGCTGGGCAGTTTCCGAGATGCCGCTATCCCTGAAGCCGCTTTGATCCTACAAGCCAGATATGGAGCCGGACTTTTTCTCTGGAATCAGATCCTGTTTCCAGAAAACCGCCTAGCGGAAGAAAACCCAGTGCTGCAGTTCTGGGATCGCTATATTGAAAATGCGTTGGCTTATTTTCAAACTCTCCGTCAGGGAAAAAATTCCAGTATACAGGCTCCATCCCCCAGCAAAAATTTCGTTTGGAAATCGAACTATCGGATGATTGCGCATTTGCATTCGGTTGACTGGTATGGAGCGGATGCTTCGCTCGCTTCAATCAATGCGGCGATGAAATACCATGCTTTTGACATTGGCATCCTTTCGGTAAAAGACAAGTTGTCCTGTTTGGGAAATCGTCACTTGGAGGATTTCTGTGATGAGCGGGTACTGTTATTGCCGGGGCAGGAATTTCATCCTTTCAATTGGAATCCTGAAGATGCCCAAATCAGTCATAATGGATACCATATTCTGGCCGCAGGGATCAAACAATACAGCAGCGCTTTTACCTGTAGTTTGTACCAGAAGAGTGAAATTTCTGAGTATCTTCATAAGGCGCTGAAATACATCAGAGAAAATGAAGGAGCCAGTTGCGCTACCCATCCCGATACCGCCTATTGGCAGGATTATCCTTTTGATGCTGTTGATATTGAACTGAAACCCGCCTATGTAGCGCAGGCCTTCCAGAAGGACAAGGTCGGCTTTCCAGTACAGAGCAAAACCCTGCAGGGCAGTGCAGTAGAGAAGTATTATCTTTCTGGAAAACGGATCACGATCATGGCTTCGGTGGATATGTGGGGGACGCAGCGCTTGCGTGAAAATCCGGTTTTCCAGTTTACTTATTTGAATGGGCAACCCTGCCGGGCTTCTGTGGTGTCCGCCATCCAAGCCGGACATCTGATGCCAGCAATCTATATCCAGGAAGCCGACGTCCGTCTTGATGGCCAGCTGCCGGGAGACATGCTGACCGTAAGCCGGGCAGAAAAGGCCAGCCTGGAAATCCGAATCATCGCCGAAAAACCCCTGAGCGAACTCCGGGTGTTCAGCGCGGATCAACTGATTTTTAAGGATGAATTAAACGGGGTGCTGACGCTGGAACGCACGCTCCCCCTGAAAAATCTGCCCTTGCGCACTTTCCTCCGCCTGGAAATCGAAGGCCCTGAAGCCGTCCTCTTTAGCAACCCCTTCTATCTGAACTGAATATACCGCTGGTATTGATCCACACATGACGCAGATTTTCTGGCGTGGTTTTAAAAGGCCTTTTTACGGGTAACAGTTGCGCAGGCACACGACTCGTCGCCATTGGACATGCTGGAATACAAAGTATAACCTTGTTTTACACTACGCCTTTTACTCCGAACCGGAGATTTTCTTCTCTGAACTTGGCTTCCGAAATGACCTCTTCGGGAACGGGAGCGGGCTAAAGCCCGCTGGAGCCACGCAGCCTGAAGGCTGAACTACAAACGTGCGTGTCCGACGGACACGCCTGTCCCAAAATGACCGCATGCGGAGGCCAGTGGGGTATCTGAATAGTTACCGGGTCATTTTGTCATGCGTCTCAAAACGGGCGCGAGCTATGGGCTGCCAGCGAGGACGCCGGTGCTCCATAAACTTCGCAGATATTTGCGCTTGCAGGCCAGTTCATTCATATTT